>ONMY01000115.1 GCA_900318975.1 uncultured Bacillota bacterium
AAATAATTCCCTTAAATTGTAATATGTTTTTAATATGTGTTTTTGGCTATTTATGAGCGCAATGGAGTCACTAACATCTCGATGGAGTCATCTTTGATATTACGGACAACAAACGCCTTCATTTCGCCCACAAATGAGATGGTCACATCCTCGCATTTACAAGCACGAATTGCGTCTGCAACAAACGATGCTTTGAAGGAGATATCGAGGTGTTCTCCTGAGTATTGAAAAACATTAAGTTTTTCTTTTGCAGAACCAAGGATGGCTGAACGTGAGAACATTTTGACTTCATCTTGATCCATCATGAGCTTAACAACACCCTCATATTCTGTTGATAAAATTGAGGCTCTTTCCATAGCTTTCAAAAACTCTTGTGAATTGACTTCAAGTGAGTAATTGAAGACTTTCGGGAAAACGTTTTTGGTGTTTGGATAATCGCCACTTGTTAATCTTGTCGAGATTACTGAGTTTCCGAATGCAAAAACAGCCTTCTTTTCATTAACAGCGATTGTAACTTCATCGTCTTCCTCAAAACTACGGACAATATCTAGTAATTTCTTAGCTGCAATGTTGGCAACAAATCTAACATCTGACTCAATATCAATTGATTTTCTAGCAAGTCTTGCGGTGTCTGTTGCAGTGGCAGTTAACTTAAAGTTATTTGCTTCTAAATTGACTGCAGTTAAGATAGGTCTAGCTTCTTTAACTGAAGCCGCAAAAGCGGTGGATTCAGCAAGGGCTTGAACATCTTTTCCAGGAAGAGTTAAAGATGCACCAACGATTGATAAATCAATGTCTGGATATTCTTCTGCTCTAATTGAATTTAATTCAAAATTTGATCTTGAGTTTTCAATTCTTAAAAGTGATGTATCTGCGAGTTCAAATGTCACAAATTCATCATCTAATGAACGAACAACATCAATTAAAATCTTGGCTGCTACTAAAGTAGAACCTTCTTGTGAATTACGGATAATTTCCTTTTCTCCAATCATGAAAGGAACTACTGTGGAAATAGTAATATTATTATCAGAACCTGTAATTTCTAATCCTCTTTCAGTCATATCTAATTTGAAATTGGATAAAATAGGAATTTCAGCTTTTGGTGGAATTGCTTTACTAACAAGGGTTAATCCCTTCATTAATGCTTCTTTATCGATTGTAAATCTCATAATTATTTATTTCTCCCTTTAAATATTTATATTTATTATTATCTGTGTGGATTATGTGGATAATTATGCGTCCATTATTATTCTATCACAACAACATCCTCGCGCACACGTATTTATAAAAGATTATGATTTTAAGAGTGATTTTACCTCATTGATTACGATCTCAATGTTAGGGTTAGTTTTCAACTCTTTTTCCACTTTTTCAACACCGTTCATAACAGTGGAGTGATCTTTACCTCCGAAGATGATGCCGATTTTTGTATATGGAGTATCTAACATTTTTCTAATCATATACATTGCAATATGTCTTGCGAAGACAATTTCACCTTGTCTTGAAGTTCCAGTTAATTGAGATGGAGTTTTATTGTAATAATCTGCGACAACTGAGATAATCTTTTGTTCATTAAGTTTTGTCTTAGATTGCTTAATATCAATCAAAGATTGAAGTGCTTCATACGCGATTTCCATCGTAATATATTTTGTAGGACGGAAACTTGTTACATACCAGAGCAATTTATTGAATGCGTTATCGATATCTCTGATGTTTTTAGAGAAGTTTTCTGCAATCAATTCAAGGACTTTTGGATCAAATGAATTGATATCTAATAAACTGTTTTCAATTTTACTCTTAAGAATTGCGATACATGTTGGAACATCCGGTTGATTAATTGAAATTGTTAAACCTGCTGCAAATCTTGATTTTAATCTTTCATCAAAACCTTTAAGTTCTGCTGGATGTTTATCACTCGTGATAACAATTTGTTTTCCGTGAGCATACAAGTCTTGGAAAATTGTAAAGAATGCAACACAGCTTTGTTCTTTTGTAGCCATGTTTTGAATATCGTCAATTAAGAAGAAATCAAAACCTGTGCAGTAATCTTTAAATGCTGTTCCTTTTGTTTGGCCAGTCGCAAATTTAACATATTCAGAAATGAAATCACTGGAATCACAATATAATGCTTTCTTACCAGGCATATTTTCGTGAACATAGTTCACGATAGCGTGCATCAAGTGTGTTTTTCCTAATCCAGAATTTGAATATATAAATAAAGGATTAAAGGCTTTTCCAGGATTTTGAGCAACATATAATGCTGCTTGTTTTGCTTCAAGATTTGATGGTCCTGCAATAAAACTATCAAATGTTAATGAAGGATTAATAACCTGACTTCTAAAGAAGGTTTGTTTATCCTCATTTAATTCACTAATTGCTTGAATATTTGCTTTAATATCAAATTTAACTTTAACAGGTGTGCCTAGTACGGTCTTTGCAGCGTCTTGGATAAGAGTTGAATATTTAGTACGTAAGATTGTTACTGCTAAATTAGATCCAACAACAACTGTCATAGTTCCATTTTCAATGGAATGTATATAGGACTCACCTAGATATACATCAAAGAAATGTCTATCTTCAATTGTTTTACCAAGTTCGGTTTGAATTCGTGACCAAGCACTTCTAAGTTCAGAAATTGTCTCGTTCATAATCGTTCACCTATCTAATTTGAGTGTTAGTATACTATTTATAAAATAAATATCAATACCTTTTTACATCCACAAAAAGTTATCCACAAAAAATATGTTAAAATAAGCGAGAATTAATCGCATTTATTTGAGTTATCCACATTTTTTGATATTTCATTTTTGACCAATGTGTATAATTGTGGAAAACCTATATTAAGTTAACTCACAACATCTACATTATTCACACAAACATATTATCAAAAAGATTCGATTAAATCTACAAATATTGAAAAATCCACACATTTTACATTTCTTAAATTAACAGCAAGTGACTTGAAAAAATTTATGGGGAAAACTAACGAAAAATAAGCAATTTATCGAATAAAAATGTGGAAAAATTTTGAAAAATATTGCATATGCATTAAATATGGTCGTGTGTATAAGCATACGCGCTAAAAATCTTTGACTATACAAAAG
>ONMY01000012.1 GCA_900318975.1 uncultured Bacillota bacterium
GCCCCACCTCTACCTGTCATACGATATACTAATGTAGATACAACATCTCCTGTTTCCCATGCAGTTGGAGTTGAACCGATTAATAGAATAATCTTTTCATAACCAATGTTTAAGATATGACCAATACGCATGATTAACATAATTGTTAATGTAGGAGCCATACCAGGGAATGTAACGAATCTAATTTGTTGCATCTTAGAAGCGCCATCAATTCTTGCTGCCTCATAGCTTGTAGGAGAAATAGCTAGAATTGCTGCAAAATATACAATTGAGCCATAACCAGCGCCTTCCCAAATACCTGAAACTTGATAAATTGGTCTAAAGTATCTTGGGTGAGCTAATATACCTATGTCATCTTTTAAGACATGCATAGCTTTTAAAGCTTTATAAATAATACCAGGAGCTGTATTAGCTGATCTATCACCTGTACACCATAATGTAATAATTGTAGTAACAACTACCATTGATACGAAGTGAGGTAAATAAGAACATACTTGTAAGACACTTCTATAACCTAAAATTTTAACTTCACTAAATAGTAATGCTAAGAAAATTGGAATTGGGAAACCTAAGATTAGACCATACATACTGTTAACGAATGTATTTCTAAATGCTCTCCAGAATTCTAATCTACCTGGACCTACAAAAATATATTCTAGCCAATAAGAACCACACCATTGGCTCAAATATTCACTTGATGTTTGATAAGATCCCCATTTGAAACCCTCAAGAATACCTCTAATAGGTAAATACTTGAAGCAAATTACGAATGCAAGCATTGGGATTAATAAAACGTATAAACGCCAATCTTTTGCAATAGTAGCAAGTGCACGTTTAAACTTCGTACGTTCTACTTCATTAACAACGCTTTGATCTGTTTTGACAGTATTTTGCATACACGCACCATCCTTTAAATCTAAATTTTCGGTGATTCATCAGTTGAATCATCTTTCGCTTCATTTGATGCAACATTTGGTTCTTCTTTTTCCATTTCTTTCTCTTCTTCAATCTCTTCGATTCTGAAACTTCTGTCTTTTGCATCTAATTCAGCATTCTTTTTATCATCAATGAGTTTATCTACAACATTTGTAGCAACCCCTCGTGACCTTAATATAAATATTGCAACTACGCATATTGCAAGACCTAATAGATTGCCAACCAATCCTAACTCGCCGTAGTTCGCAACATTGAATGTTTTGCCCGTATTTCCAAGATATTCATAAGACGCTTGGTGGGCAAGTGTTCCTGCACTTATTAATCTAAAGAAAATTGAAGCAATTAGATTAACTAAGGCATAATTAACCAAAATAACACCCAATAAGATAAATGGATTCTTTACCGCTTTTTTTGTTCCTATCTTTTTATATAGAATCACATCTAACCCTATAGAACTCAATCCTAACATGGTAGATATGTAAACAGCTAATCCACAGTTGAATTCTCCTCCAAACCTATAGAAAGCTTTATATTGTCCGATATCAGAGAAGCTACCCCCTAATATAGTCGCTAAAACTAACACCGGAATTACTGCTAAACCCCATAGGTTCCACCTTATCACTGCTAAAATAGTTATCAAAAATGAAATTGTTATTGTTGGAGTACCTAACATTATACCACCGAATCTGGTAACTAGAAACTCCAAAATGCATCCAAAAAGGGCTAATAGAAACAAGTCCATAGCTCTGTAGCTCGCAACACTCTTATTGATAATACCACCTCATCGCTACCCCTTGATTACGATTAGTCTTATAGAATGAAACTATAACGCTTTCATAATTTCATACTTAATTTTATCATTATTGCAATTATTAGTCAATAGAAAACTATCATTTTTTAAAAGTGTTCGAAAGCAAAAAAATGGCTTAATTTAAAGAAAAAAATAACAACCATTTTTCTTTTTATCATTTGTGTTATAATATTTATGACATTTTTATTGGAGGTGTATTTTTTATGACAACTGTAGACACAAAAATGTCCATAAATGATGTAATAAATAATGCAAAATCAGGTGACACTATATATATTAAAAAAGGTATATATAAGGAAAAAGTGGTAATAAATAAAGATAATATTAAAATTATTGGTGAAAATCCAGATGAAACTATTATTACTAACGATGATTATTTCCATAAGATTCTAGATGATGGTAATGAAGCTAACACTTTTAGAACTTACACATGTTTAGTGCTTGGAAATAATGTATCAATATCTAATCTAACTATACAAAATACATCACTTCCATCATCTAAATATGGACAGGCAGTTGCCCTACATGTATGTGGAAATAACTTCATTTGCGAAAAAGTTTCGTTAAAAAGTGCCCAAGATACATTATTTACTGGTCCGTTACAGGAAGATCTTATTAAAAGATACACTGGATTCTTATTAAAAGAGCAGCTAAAACCAGATTTTACTACTCAAATCTATAAAAATTGTAAAATATATGGAGATACAGACTTTATATTTGGAAGTTCTCAGGCTTTCTTTTATAAATGTGATATCATATCGATTGGAAAAGGCTTTTTAGTGGCTCCTGCTCATTCAAATGAAATGAAATATGGTTATTTATTCTATAAATGTAACCTAATCAGTAATGGTGATGCAAAAGGAACATATTTTGCTAGACCATGGAGAGACTATGGATGTGCTGCATTTATCGATTGTAAGGTTGGAAATCACATTGACCCTAGAGGCTTTAATAAGTGGGATAATACAAATCGCGATAAAACTGCAAGATTTTATGAATATTCACCAAATGTAGATGTTTCTAAAAGAGAAAAATGGGTAAACATTTTAAATGAAGATGAAAAAGAAAAATATTTAAAAGATTATTTTGAATATATCAATTATAAAGAATAATAATGAAAACAGGGGCAATCTCTAATCAAAGATTGCCCCTGTTTTTTAATAAGTGATTTCTTCTCTATATGCCTCCATATTACCTGTCCACTGATACATGTATGTATAAGTTTCTATGTCTGGCACTATTAATATATCACCATCAAAATAAGCTTTTGAAAAATCTTTATCTTTAGAATATACTTCTTCGTATTTCAAAATAACATAGTAGTTTCCATATTCCAATTCGAAAGTTATTTTAAGTTGTGAATACGAATATTCTAAATATTTTTCTTCTGTTTCAAATGCAATTTTATTATTATAAATATTTGATTTTATATTACTTTTATACAAAGTCTCATATGAGACATTTCTTACTTCATTATTATTAATTTTAAAATCTATAGTATTTTTGTCGAAAGTCGCGTCGATTGTGTCTTTTGATAGAACCACTATTTTCAATTCGTTATTTGATAAATTTTTATTCCATTTATCATCACAATTAATAGATTCAATTTTTAATGTTGCAGTTGTTAACATATGAAAAACTTCGAATTCAAATTCACTGTCGTATGAATCAATGTCAATAACAGTTCCATCTTTCGAAATTTTCTTCGAATTAATTTTAATAGTTTCTTCATCACATTTAAATTCAATTCCTTTAACCTTAGCTTTAGACTCTTTTTTCAACTCTAACTTTACATTGAAAAAACGTTGATCATTTTCTGTGATATAAATAATTTTTTCTTGAGAAACTTGGTTATTTGTTTCAAAAAAATATATTTGAGCTGCAAAAGATGTTATACTTATATTTTGTTTATTACATGAAGATAATAATGTAATGACAAAAAATGTTAAAAATATAAATAATTTTTTCATTTCTTCCCCTCATTTTTTAGTGTTAACTCATATAATGTTTGATTGATCTTATATTCTTTTATTAGATTATCTACTTCTTCTTTAATCTTTTTATTTTTAGAAGATGTAAGTGTTGCTCTTATTAATAAATTCTTA
>ONMY01000177.1 GCA_900318975.1 uncultured Bacillota bacterium
CGTATTTCATGATGAAAAACGCCAAAGAAACCTCTTATGAAACTCTAAACTTATGGTTTGATAGAATGATTAAACTTGATTATGAAATCAAACTAGGAAAAGTTGATCAAAATGCAGGAGTAGAATTATTAATTCTAAAATCTTAAATAAAGGCAAATAAAAAAGAATCTCGCAGATTCTTTTTTATTATGATAAAGAATTAACAAGCTTAGCTAGTCTAGATTTTTGATTTGCTACGTAATTCTTGTGAACAATGTTTTTAGCGCAAGCCTTATCGAGTTTAGCATAAGCTTTAACGAGAGCTTGTTGTCCAGCTTCTTTGCTTTCAGCTTTTTCAACTGCTTTGATAGCTGTCTTTAAAGATGATTTGAAAGAAGTATTTTGTAAATTACGTTTTTTACTAGTTAAGATGGATTTCTTATCACTCTTGATGTTAGCCATAGTTACCCTCCTAAACAACGCTATGTTATTTTATCAAACAATAGAAATAAAATCAAGAGGAAAAATTTGAAAAATATTATATAATATTATTATGAAAATTGGTGAGATTAATAAATTAACCGTAAAAAGAATATCAGATATAGCATATGTGCTAGAAACAAAAGATAAAGAAGAAATCTTTTTACATAAAAAAGAAGCTCAAGGTAATTTTGATGTAGGCGAAACTGTTTTCGCATTTTTGTATTATGATTCATACGGTAGAATCGCAGCATCTACAGCTACACCAAAGATTACTGTATCTAAGCCAGCTTTCTTAAGAGTTGTATCAGTTGATGAAAGATTAGGATTCTTCCTTGATGATGGAATGCCTAAAGATTTACTTTTATCAATGAAAGATTTCCCTTATCCTGTAGATTATGCACCACAGGCTGGTGATTATCTATTCGTTAGAATTGAAGAAGGTAAAACCAATTTTAGGACTAGATTACTTCCTAAAGAGGCCTTCTTAGAAGTAATGCATCCTAGTGGGATAAAAAAGATTAGAGATTGGGTTAAAGCTTATATCGTTAATATTGTTCCATCAGGAATTGTTGCATTTGATACTGAAGGTAGAGAATATTACGTTCCAAATGAACTTACAAGAGATAGACATAGAATTGGTGAAGAAGTTGAAATCAATATCATGAAAGTGATTGATGATAGAAGATATCAAGGTTCACTTTTAAAGCCAAAACTAGAACAACTCAATCTTGATTCAAAGAAGATTTTAAAGTATTTAACTACTTACAAGAAGACTGAATTAACTGATAAATCAGATCCTCTTGAAATCTATAGAGTCTTCCATATGAGTAAGAAAGCATACAAGGACGCAATAGGAAAATTATACAAAGAAAAATATATTCTTATTCATGATGATTTTATAGAACTTATCTATACACCAACTGAAAAGTTGAATAATATCAAGTAATAATATATAATTATTAAGGTTAAAAAATATTAAGGAGAAATATACAATGGGAAGAGCACATGAAGTTAGAGCCGCTAGTATGGCTAAAACTAACCTTGCAAAAAGTAAACTTTATTCAAAATATGGAAAATTAATTTATATGGAAGCACGTAATGGTGCAGATCCAACAGCTAACTTAAAATTAAGAGCATTAATTGATAAAGCTAAAAAGGAACAAGTTCCAGCAGACGTTATCAAGAGAAATATTGATAAGGCTAAAGGTGGAACTGGTGAAAACTATACAAATGTTAAATATGAAGCATTTGGACCAGCTGGATCAACATTCATTATTGATTGCTTAACAGATAACTCTAATAGAACATTCACTAACGTTAGATCAGTAGCATCTAAATGTGGTGCACACCTTGGTAACCCAGGTTCAGTATCATATCAATATGATTATGAAGGTGTACTCGTTGTTAAAGGAATGGATGAAGAAGCTGTTCTTGATAACTTAATGGAAGCTGGTCTTGAACCAACTGACTTATATGCAAACGAAGATGAATCTTTAACAGTAACTACTCAACCTTCTGATTTAAACCCAATCAAAGAAGCTTTAGAAAAGGTTGAAGGCGCTGAAGTTTTATCAGATGAAGTTCTCTGGGTA
>ONMY01000101.1 GCA_900318975.1 uncultured Bacillota bacterium
AAAAGTGCCAAACTATATGGTTGAAAAACTAAAATACGATGTAGAAAACCTTCCTGCAAGAATCTACATCGATTCATCTGATCCAGATGCCCTTGCATCAATCGACCAAAACAAGATGATGGAAGTAAGAAAAGCAACAGGTCCAATCTTTAAACCACTCCATGACGAAATGGAAAACAAACACCAATGGACAATCGCAGCTATTCCAAGTGAAGCTTGGGCAATGAAAGTATTCCCAAAAGAATCAAAAAAGAATGCTGTTTCAAAACTTTGGGATGCTATTCTAAAATGTGCAAGAGCGGACGTTGGTGACCCAACTGAAAACTGGAAAAAACACAATGCTAACCTTCTTGAAAAATGCAATAAATTAAATAGTTTAAACATCGATACACTCTCATATTCAAGTAAAAATGGTACTAATTTTAAAGTACGTTTACTTGAAGGTGTTAATTTCTTAGGTGGTGGATCATATACAATTGGGGGTACATATTATAATCCAAATATGCCTACAGAAGAATGTTTCACATCTCCAAATAGACATTCAGCTGAAGGTGTAGTATACGCATCTAAACCTTTATCTCTTCAAGGAAAAGTAGTTGAAGGCTTCGGTTTTAGATTCCATGAAGGTAAAATCACAGAAGTTATCGCTAAGAATGATGAAGATAAAGAACTATTTAATGGGTTAATTAACATCGATGAAGGTGCATCACAACTCGGTGAAGTAGCTCTCGTTCCATTCAATTCACCAATTAATGAAACAGGACTTCTCTTCAAAAACACACTCTTTGATGAAAACGCATGTTGCCACCTCGCAATTGGTATGGGATTTGAAGATACAATTAAAGGATTTGAAAAGATGACAAAAGAAGAAATCAAAGCCTTTGATCTAAATGATTCATTAATCCACGTAGACTTTATGATTGGTACAAGCGACCTATCAATTAAAGCTACTACAAGAGATGGTAAAACCCTAGATATCTTTAAAGACGGTACTTGGGCTATATAATAAAAAAGCACGTTTAACACGTGCCTTTTTATATATGTATTAAAGATTTTCTTTAATTTTCTCTAATACTTTATCTAAATCTACCGACTTAGAATTATCTTTAAACATAATATCGAAATTATCATTTTCATATCTTGGAATCAAATGAATATGGAAATGTTCGACAGATTGAAGCGGTCTTTCATTATTAGAAACGATATTTATTCCGATTGGATTAAATGTCTTTTTTAATATTAAGGCCACCTTTTTTACTGTGCCCATTATATCTAATGAATCTTCATCAAGTTCAAAGATGTTTTTTGAATGTTTTTTTGGAATAACTAAGGTATGACCAATAGTTGTTTGTGATAAATCTAGAAAAGCCAAATACTTTTCATCTTCATAAACCTTCTTAGAAGGAATGTTTCCTTTTCCTATCTCGCAAAATATACACATAAATTTAAATCTCCTTTTCTATATTATACTTCATTTATAAAAAACTATTAACACTTTAATCGGATTTTGCCCCTATTTTAATACAAATAATATATATATTGTGTTAAAATAGATATATGCAAAACAAGTCATCGATCGCAAAATCTATTGAGAAACACAACTTCAAAATAAAAAAATATTATGGTCAGAATTTCTTAACTGATCATTTTATCACATCAAAAATCGCTGAAATTTCTTTTGCGAATAAAGATACCACAGTTTTAGAAATAGGACCTGGTACAGGCGCTCTTACAGAAGAACTTCTAAAAGTATCTAAAAGAGTAATCGCCTATGAAATCGACAAGGAAGTTGTTCCTATTTTAAAAGAAAACACAAAGGAATACGACAATCTAGAAGTAATAGTAGAAGATATATTAAAAGCGGATTTATCAAAAATCAATAACTTAGATGAAAACATAATATGTATCGCAAATTTACCATATTATATTACATCTCCAATCATCGATCTCTTCTTAAAGAAGATGACAAACGTTAAAAAGGCTATATTTATGATGCAAAAAGAGGTTGGTGATAGGATCTCAGCAAATATAAACACCAAAGACTACAACTCTTTCTCAATATTAGTTCAGTATTTTGCAAGATGTAAAAAGATATTAAACGTTCCAAGAACATGTTTTACACCAGAACCAAATGTTGATAGTGTTGTGATAGAACTTGAAAAATATAAAAGAGATTTTAAACCTAAGAACGAAGAATTCTTTATTAAAGTTGTAGAAAGCTCTTTTAAAGAGCGAAGAAAGATGCTTGTGAACAATCTCTCAAACGCATTTAAACTATCAAAAGACACACTTAGAAATATACTAAATGAACTAGAAATCAATGAAGATGCAAGAGGAGAAACCCTTTCTATAGACGACTATATTAGATTATCAGATAAATTGGAGGAACTAAAATGAGCCTAAAAGAAAAAGATATCGAGATGTATAATGCAATTAAAGCTGAACGCACAAGACAAGAAGACCATATTGAACTCATCGCATCAGAAAACTACGTTTCAAATGAAGTATTAGAAGCGCAGGGGTCTGTCCTCACAAACAAATACGCAGAAGGATATCCAAATAAGAGATATTATGGCGGATGCGAATATGTAGATATCGCGGAAGAACTCGCAAAAGAAAGAGTCTGCCTCCTATTTAATGCAAAATTCGCCAATGTTCAACCACATTCAGGCACTCAAGCAAATATGACCGCTTATAGAGCACTTGCAGAAAAGCGTGATACTATCCTCGGCATGGCACTAGATCAAGGCGGCCACTTATCACACGGAAGCGCCTTATCATTTAGTGGACAAGACTACAATTTTGTATCTTATGGACTAAACACTACTACTGAAACAATAGACTATGATGAAGTTTTAAGAATCGCAAAAGAATCTAAACCAAAAATCATAGTAGCTGGTGCAAGTGCATACCCAAGAAAGATAGATTTTAAGAAATTTAGAGAAATTGCGGATACAGTAGGTGCATATTTGATGGTCGATATGGCACATATCGCAGGACTTGTTGCGGCGGGGTATCATGAAAATCCAGTAGACTATGCCGATATCGTTACAACCACAACCCATAAAACACTAAGAGGCCCAAGAGGAGGCCTAATCCTTACAAACAACGAAGACATCTATAAGAAAGTTAACAAAACCTTATTCCCTGGTGTTCAAGGCGGCCCACTCATGCACGTTATTGCCGCAAAAGGCGTAGCGTTCTTTGAAGATTTAAAGCCAGAATTTAAAGATTACGCAAAAAGAATAATTGAAAACGCCGCAGCTATGGCAGATGAATTTGTAAAACTTGGATATCATGTAATATCTGGTGGTACAGATAACCATCTAATGCTTCTTGAAGTTAAAACCCACACAACACTCACTGGTAAAGAAGCTGAAAAGTTACTAGATTCAGTAAATATTACAGTAAACAAAAATTCAATTCCAAATGATCCTGAAAAACCATTTATTACAAGTGGTCTTAGAATTGGAACACCAGCCATCACTACACGTGGTTTTTCAAAAGAAGAATGCATATATACAGTACACTTAATCGATAAAGCATTAATGAATGCTAAAGATGAAAAAGTGTTAGATGAAGTAAAATCACAAGTAATAGAATTATTAAGAAAACACCCACTACCATATAAGAATGAATAAAATAGGAAATGTTTTAATAGAAAACAAAGTTATTCTTGCACCAATGGCAGGTGTAACAAACGAAGCATTCTTTTATGTTGCAAGAAAATATGGTGCAGGCCTTTTATGTTCAGAAATGGTTTCTGATAAAGGCCTTATTTATCATAACGAAAAAACATTAAGCCTACTTAAATTTGATGATTCACTAAGGCCTTTTTCTATCCAAATATTTGGAAGTAAAAAGGAAGAACTCAGAGATGCCGCTATTATGGTAGAGAAAATTGCTCATCCAGATATCATAGATATCAATATGGGGTGTTCTGTACCAAAGATTTTAAAAAGCGGTGCTGGCGCAGCGCTTTTAAAAGACCCAAACTACATCTTTGAAATCGTAAAAGAAGTTGTTGATGCAGTAAGTGTTCCAGTTACAGTTAAGATTCGATCTGGATTCGATCATAGAAATGAAAACTATATTGAAGTAGGGAAGGCTGCAGAAAGAGCCGGCGCTTCGGCTATCGCTCTTCATCCAAGAACTAAGACAGATCTTTTTAAAGGAAGCGCTAACTGGAATCAAATAAAAGAATTAAAAGAAGCCCTCTCTATACCAGTAATCGGTAATGGTGATAT
>ONMY01000109.1 GCA_900318975.1 uncultured Bacillota bacterium
CCATACTTTTTAGGGCTTAATATACCATCATCAATCGATTGGACAAACCAAATCGGAAGATCTCTTAATGACTGAATCATCTCGATAGATACATTTGTATTATCATACCCTGGACATATTGGATAGATTGCTGCAAAAAAGTCAGGGAACTGGAATGCAAGTTCTAAGGTCATATATCCCCCATTAGAACATCCTCCAACATAGATTCTTGATGTATCTATGTCTTCATTATATTCGATATAACTCAGTATAGATGCCATTAAGTATTCTGTATAATATGATGACTGC
The DNA here is from genome assembly GCA_900318975.1 of uncultured Bacillota bacterium. GTDB lineage: Bacteria > Bacillota_I > Bacilli_A > Izemoplasmatales > UBA1188 > UBA1188. The sequence continues at coordinate 289 of ONMY01000109.1, forward strand.
CACGTATATGTATTTATGCTAATTGATGTGTCTTTTCCTGTTGAATCCATCCACATTGTTTCACATTCAGGGATAAATACATATGCACCATTTGAACCATCTTTTTTAAAATAGTTTTGAATCTCATTTCTAAATAGTGCAGGAACTTCATTTCCAAGAACCGCAACCTCAGGCTCTGTTCCACCTTCGCCACCACCATGCAGCCATATTATTAGAGGGTTTTTCATATTATCTTCTTCGATATTTTCAAATGCCATAAAACTCATATCGATATCATCAAACATGCATTCGCCCTTTGAAAGACCATATAGATCTGGAAATTCTAATCCTTTATATTTAAAAGTTTTTGAATCAATTACAAGCTCATAATCTTCAGTGAAATCATTAAATGGTGTTTCATAAGGTTCTCTATTAGAATTGATTACAGGGAATTGGTGTTTTGTATCGATTTCGAATGATCCATAATAATAGTTTGAATCCTCGTTTGTTTTAGTACAATCTGGATTACATCTATATATTTCTTTTAATTCGTATTTTGTTCTACCAGATCCAATGTAACTTAAACTAATCGCTGTGCTTTCTTTAATCTCATTTAAAGAATATATTATTATTCCATCAATAAATGGACCATTTTCATTAGTATGAACAACCATTTTATAGCTTTCATCTTCTTTAAAATCGTCTGCCTCAATCATATCATCGACATAGATGTCTGGCTTTTCAAGACTATTTAAGTCTATTTTTGTAAAGCCACTACCCATATTGTCATATCTATGATCGTTTGAATAGTCTCTTGTGGTTTTGCTTATAGTATTTGATGTTGTTGAAGAATTACCACATGCAATTAGGGAGGTTAATACAAAAAGGAAAATGAATATTAAAAGTAATTTTTTCATAAGTTTTCTCCGCGTTATTAAAATAATATTCTATATTTTTAATATACCACTATTAATGTAAAAAGACAAAATATTAGAAATAAAAAAGCACATGATTAGATGTGCTTTAATGATATTATCTTTCCTCTCTAAAGTAATTTATTCCGAGTCCTTGAGGAGGTTTTGAACTCTTCGCATCTAGAATTGATGTGATTATTAAAACTATTACAGTAAAGATGTATGGAAGCATTGCGAATAGTTTCAATTGAATATTAGATACATTGATGTAACTTGGAAGGATTGTGAGTGCTCCAAATACTATTGAACCAGCCATACCGATTGTTGGACGCCACATTGAGAATATTACAAGGGCAACAGATAACCAACCGAATGCTTCAATGTTGGCTTCAACAAATGTTGTACCACCACTTCTATCCATTACGTAGTAGAGCCCACCAAGTCCAGCGATTGCGCTACCGATTAGAATACATATATATTTATATGATGTGACGTTAATTCCTTGTGCATCTGCGGTTTGTGGACTTTCACCTATTGATCTTAAGAAAAGACCAACTTTTGTCTTCTTTAGTACTAAATGCAGTGTAATCGCAAGAATAAATGCTAGATATACTAAGAATCCATATGATAGGAATATTTCACCAAACCATCCAAGATCAGGATAGAATGAAAAGAGTTTTTTAATTGATCTACTAGCTCTAGTAAATAAATCATGATCAATACTAGAACCAATAAATTTCATAAAGCCAACACCAAATGTTGTAAGTACTAAACCTGTAACATTTTGGTTTGCTTGAAGTGTTACTGTTAAGAATGAATAGATGAGTCCACCGAGTGCTGCAAATATTGCGGAGAATAATATCGCAAATATCATTAGGAATACTCCGATTATATCTCCTGTACCAAATATTGCAAAATATAAGTTTACGCCGATTGCACCACCAAGTGCACCAAGTGCCATTATTCCTGGAATTCCAAGATTTAAATTACCAACTTTTTCTATTAATGTTTCACCAATACAACCGAACAGATATACAACACCCATTGCGATTGCGCCTGTTAAGAGAGATACGAACATATTATTTTACCTCCTTCTCAACAGCTTCTTCTTTTTTCTTAAAGTTAATCTTAACTTTGTATCTTATAAAGAATTCGCTTATTAATACTGCAAAGAATATTAAACCAATAAGAACGCTTGATAAGTTGTTACTTCCGAGTTGGAATATTGCAGATACTTTTGATGTACCAAGTGTTAGGAATGCAAGACCGAATGATACAAGAGCCATTACAATAGGATTAAAATTCGAAAGCCATGCGATTAATACTGCAGTAAAACCAAGTGAACCACATGTCTCAGCATTTACTGAGTGGTTGATTGCGGTTGTGAATAAGAAGCCAATAATACCACAGATTGATCCTGATAAAATGAGTGTTCTAATCATTATCTTTTTTGTATCCATACCAACATATCTTGCGGTATTTATTGAGTCGCCAAGCACGATTGCTTCATAACCGTGTTTTGTCTTGCTCATGTAGATGCTTATAAAAACAGTAACAAGGACAATCACCACAATCGCAATGAAGTATTCATCAATTACGATA
>ONMY01000175.1 GCA_900318975.1 uncultured Bacillota bacterium
ACAAGAGTAAAAGCCAAAGCAACACTAGTTTGTGAAGATAAGATACTCTTTGAAGAATCTGGTGAAGTTCTCTTTAAAGAACACGGCTTATCTGGTATTGTCATATTTAATCTTTCCCGCATTATTGCACAAAATACAAGTAGGAAGTACGTTATTTTGTTAGATTTGCTCCCTGATGTTGATATTGAAGAGTTATATAAATTCTCTAAAAAACACGATAAGGAAACACTATTAAATAGTTACCTCCATCCAAACATTGCTAAATATCTTTCCGATAGAAGCGACTATGTTAACTCGATTAAGATGTTAGAATTCAAATTCGATAAGTTATATGGATTTGAGAATTCACAAATCAGTGTTGGAGGAATTCTCCTAAACGAAGTTAATAATGACTTGATGTCTAAAAAAGAAAAAGGCATCTACTTCGCTGGAGAGATGCTTGATGTCGACGCTCCATGTGGAGGATATAATCTCATGTGGGCAATTGGATCAGCGTTATATATCTCTGATAAACTTAAATAAAAAGGACTTAAGTCCTTTTCTTTTTACTGTTTTCTTCTTTCGATTTTTGATGTCTTGTAGAATCTTTCTTTATCGAGATACATCTCTTTTTCAGCTTTTTTCATCATTTCTTCCGCTGACTCTTCTTGGTTGTCTCTAATATAGCAGCCAACAGAGCAATGATATTCAGTCTCAGAGATGAGTTTTTGGAATTTAACGATAGTAGATGATACTTCTTCTTTGGTTGAGTTTACCGCTAATAGGAGGAATTCATCTCCGCCTAAACGATAGACATACATCTTACTTGTTGCGCTTTTAATAATACAATCAGCAATTTTCGCTAATGCTTTGTCTCCTTCAAAATGTCCAAAGTTATCATTGATATATTTAAGGCCGTTCATATCAAATTGAATAACTCCAGTGATGGACTTATCCATTTTTCTAATGTCGATATAATATGTCTCACGATTAAACGCTCCTGTTAAAGTATCAATCTGTGTCTTTTCGATATAGAGATACAAATAATATACAAGGGCACTAACAGCGATTGTACTGTTGAGGATATGAATGTCTCCACCATTGAAGAATGTTTCAATAACAACTGCGGTAATAACAAACAAAGCACATCCTAAATTAGTAAGACCTCTCATCAAATGTTTGAGCTTTAACATTGAGAAAGATAAATAAATTAACCAAATTAAGTAACCAGCTGCAATGATATGTGATGTAAATCTAAGTGGGCCACCATCAAATGTGCATGTTCCATCACTATTTGAACGGAAAAATACTATGTATTCTCTAACTCCAGGAATAAATCCTAAACAATAGATTAAGAAGTTAACAACAAGTGGAATCGCTGTTAAGAAAAACCATTTATTCTTTGTCGATTGTCCACTTAAAAGAATGAAAAGGTAAATACAAACAGGTCTAAGAGTGTAACCAATAATTGCAAACACTAATGTAAGATTAGCGTTACCAACTGTTTTTAAATATTCCTCAATTGTTACAGAGATAGCTAAAACAATTGTGCAGCATATAATCCAAATTGAATATTTACTAATCTCTGGATGTTGTTTATATCTTTGAATAGAGTTAATGAGCATCACAAGCGCAATACATAGTAGGACGAAATTTGTAACTATAAAACTCTCAAACCATTCCATATATAACTAATATGATAGTCAAAAACAATTTACTTTTAAAGTAAATTTTTCTTGTCTTTGCAATAATAATATTTTTAACATCGTTTAATTTCTAATAAATCAGTGATAAACTTTTTTGTTGAGGATTCAGTATGCAATTCAATAAAAGATTTCTTGTCTTACCAATCATCGGTGTCCTTCTGTTTTCGTGTTCAAATAATTCTTCACTTTCTTTAGAAGAAAGACTTCATAATGCTTATTTGGACGTTATTGAAGCCAAAGAAGAAAATCTTAGAACTCTTGTTTGTTTAACTCAAGAAGATGAAAAAGTTGATTGGAATAGTGAAAAAGACAAGGTTTTACTATTCACTCTTCATAGATTTCCAACCTCATATCCTGACGGAGAAGAAATCACATTCACTTGGGGTGAATCATGGCTCTGTTCGGTTAAAGAGTTAAAAAATTGGTACACTGATAATAAAAGCAACATTAAAGATCCGCTACTAAGAATTAAACAATTATTAGGAATGAGTAACGAGAGCAAAAACACATATATCAGTTCAATGTGGTTAAGTCCTTCTGATTTGAAAAGGCCAGCGTACACCACTGATGTTACTAAACAAATGTCTCTTCAATTTGATGAGAATGAAAGTGAAGAATATAAAACATGGTTCTATAGCCAATATTACTATTCATATGATGTGAGTAAGCTTACGTGGACTAGATTAGGATACAATTACGACTGGAGTGAAGAAGCAAAAGATAAATATGGACTAA
>ONMY01000021.1 GCA_900318975.1 uncultured Bacillota bacterium
CAAAGAGGTACCCGTTAGTAAGAATGATAAAAGCAGATGGAGTATAGAGGAGCCAAAAGTAATCAACATCAACTTTTTTGTTTTACTATAATAGAATAAATAATTGCAATAATTGAAATAAATACAATTACCGAGTGCATAGATGGATAAAATCCATACATACTTTATAGAGTCCACATATTTGGGAAATGCCAGAGAAGTCAGAAGGGCCGTCGAAACAACGACAAATATTGAGGATGCCATATAAATCAACGAGGTAATCCTCATTTGCTTATTCAATTTTTCTCTTTTTTGACTATTTGTCAAAGTAGAGTCTGATAATATTTGAAATTGTGTAACTGAGTTGGTCGAGTTAAAAGCGGTACCTATAATAATTATTATATTTGCTAAGTTTAACGCAAAACTGAAAACGCCTACTTCATAGGTAGAATAATTATAGTTAATAATATATTGATCTATACCTTGTCGTATCCATCCAGAGGCAGCATGTGGAATCATAGGAATCCCCCAGATAAGAATTTCCTTATATGTTCCTATAGAAGAATGTACATCAATGAGACTGTGCCTTAGAAAATAAATGAGAGAAACAATTCCAAACACAAAAGTACATACCACCTGTGCCGTTACTCGTCCTTCCCAACCTTGATTCAAGTATATTATAAATAAAAGAGTTAGGACGAAATTAAACATTGAGAACAAGCAATTATATACTCCAAATTGAGTAACTTTTTCTTTTATCCTTAAATAATCCTGTTGTAACTGAAAAACAAAAGTTAAAAAAGATACAGCTATAACAATCCATAGAAGATTATTAGTCAATGACATCTTCTCACTTATCCAATCACCGGCAACTAAGACAACTAATGATAATAAAAGAACAGAGAAAACGCCTAATATAATTATCGCAGTAAAATCCTTCTTAAAGAAAGTATACTCCTTTTTAAAATAAGTGATCTGTGCATATCCTCTTGTAGAGAAAGCGATAACTATTCCACAAAACATGATAGCAGAATTATAAAGGCTAAGATAACCATATCCTTCAGGATTAATAAACTTTGCAATGATTAATAAGAGCACAAAGCTTATGCCTTGCCCTATAAATGAAAATAGACTAAATAAGGATCCGTTGACAATGGTTTTATTGTGCATTGCCTTTTGCAGAAGTGAGGTCAACCTGTTCATGTCAAACTGATTATAAAAAAAGATTGCGCTTCTATTATGCTCTCGCTTTAATATTATCGGTCTTTATCGTTTGTGGTTTGGGAGCAGAAGCTATTGCATAGCACAAAAACAACATTGCAGGGTAAAAATACCTTGTATTAAAAATCGGTGTAATTGCATAGATAGCACAATACACCAACGCAATATAGAAATAATCATTTTGAAAATTCATACATTTCTTTTTATATGTTAAGTATAAAATAAGAATATTCCAAATTGTTTGAAAAAACAATATAAAATTATTATATGCATCCGAAAAATCAAAAATCACGGCATAACGTGATACCATACTACCTAATAATAATAACACCTTAGGTATAAACGCAAAAATGTAACCATAATTATCTTGAATGCTTTGTACCATAGCAAAGGTACCTCTTCCTTCATCCCAGGAATCAACAGTATTGTCATATCTAGAAAATATCATTTCTAGTAACGTATCACGTGTAACAAACAAAATGCCTGTTATTCCTAGTAAAAGAATAACCAAAACAACAAATCTATATTTCTTCAGAAAATTGATTTTTGAAAATAGAAGAAGATAAAAAATATAGAAACCTGTAAACTGCCACCTAACTAAATATGTTAATGGAATTAATAACAATTCTATTCCAATTTTTTTCCTCGTATGATTATATATTATCAAAGCCACACACAAAAAGGCTATCATTTCTTTGTTGATAGACATTAAACTGGTAAAGGTTACAGGGCTTAATAACATCAAGATACAAAGTCTTTTTTTATCAATAAATTTACTTGATGCAGAAAGGTATCTTATAGATATGAAAAATAGAAAAATGTTAAAAAGGAATATGAGAAAATAATTACGTGGTCCAAGTAATAATAATATTTGAACTGGACCTATTGTGTTGTTTCCGATATCAAAAAAAGCATTTCTTTCCAAACTTCCCTCAGCTTCTAGTTGGTATGTTTTAGAGTCAGAATAAAACTGGAAGTCCATCGTTCCATTCATGACAGGTAAAGCCACCATAATAAAAAAGATGAGCGCAAGAATCAGATAAACGACAACTAATGCCTCATGTTGCCTTAATTTAAAATCATTCGTCATTTATTAATATATAGAGTATCTGTAGATATACCAATTTCATAAAGCTTATTTTTATAAGCTTCTTGAAAGGGATGTTTCTTATTGGATGCTTTCTTTAATTGTATATTTTTACAAGCGCACCTATTAAAGAGTGCTTTGAGCGTAAATAATGCTGTCGAATCAAAACCAACAATCACTTTGGGCTCTAAATTGTTTTGAATAAAATAAAACTCAATAGGTACATTAGGTCTCATTAAATTGATACCTTTAACTTGACATACCTCTCTTATTTCATTGTTTTTACATCTTCCGTGCTCTATATAGAAACATTCTTCATCGTAGTTCTTTAATAAATCATCGATAATTGATGTAAAAGATGAAATATATTCTCTACAAGAAAGATTATACTCCTTACAATACGCATCTATATTTGTTCCAATAATATACAATCCTTTTTGCTCATTCTTCGAATAATCTTTAAATACAGTCAATTCGTTATGGACAATTATATACAAACCTCTTTGTTTAGTGTTAAAAACTGTAAAAAAAGAAGGCTTTTGAAAAGTAATAATCAGACCTAAAAATGTCAAGAACCCACGTTTAGCCCTATATAATGCATTATTAACTGTCCCATCTAAAAAAGAGATAGTACTTGCACCATCGTCAATATACATTAGTTTTCCATTGAACCGTATGACAAACAGGGCAAGTGACACAAGCCAAATGTCACAACAATCACCAACGAAAACATTAGAATATTTATTATCATGTTGAATTAACTTCCCTATTCTTTTTATTTCTTTAAATGAGGAAGTTCCAGCCAAATGACATTCGTATTTCAGATCAAGATAGGACAAAGTATTTTTTGTCTGCTCTATACGATTATCATTTGTAGTAGTTATTATAACTATCGAATATTTAGCAATCTCAAAATGCTTTATCGCCTCCTTTACGCAAAGGGCCTGAAAGGGTGACGTAATTATAAATAAGGATTTATCTACCATATTCACTAACAATACAAGGCATTCAATACCACGTTATTTTTGCTATATAAACTCTCCCATTATTACCCCCTACAGATAGTGTCTCTGAAGTAGTTGCTTCGGATGTTATAACCCAAGAATGTGTTTGGTCTACATCAAAAGCCCCAAAATTTCCTAATTGTGCGCCTGTATTTGGTATGAGAACCTGTTCTGTAGATTTAATTAAACACATTTTATTCTCATCAAACCGGGCTATAAAGAGAGGTGCTCTTCCTCGGAACACATTTTCACTCTCAGGTCGTTTTGAGCTTGTATAGATAAGGTAAAGTCCCCATGGGCTCTTAACCCAATGTTGTTGAGTGTTCTCACTATTAATTAATTCGCCCGTATCAAACTTCCATTCTACCGGCTCATTATAATGGAGGCCATCTTTGCTATATGTCACAAGGCCGTTGACATCATTTCTAAGAGTAAGATAGAAGACTCCGCCAAACTCAATAAGCGAGGGTTCGTAAAGCCCTCTACCACGATTAAGTTTTAATATATTTCCATACTCCTTAAATTGCATTTCGTTTCCATCGAACGAACACCTCGCAACCGTACAATAAAACTGACCCAATTTATCATCCCACATCCTAAAAGGTTGAAGAATATCTCCATTAGGCAGTTCTACCCACTGGCTACACCCTGGGTACGAATACATGAAAATACTGTCAGAAGGCATCCTTAACACCTTGTATGAGCTATATCCATTTGAGACAGGACTATATGAGAAATAACAAGTATGCCTTACTGCAGTAAATTGTAATCCATCTAAATATTCACATATACCTCCAACGCCTAGTATTGTTCTACTCTTGGAATGGTACTGTATGTTAACATCCGCAATACGAATTAGTGTATCGCCGCGAAATTTATCTCCTAGAGAATCTTCCAATGAGATAGGAGAATGCCATGATGTTCCGCCATCATAAGAATGCATTTCATGGTAAATACCAAAATAATCAGAAATACTAAAATACCATGGTTGCATAATCAGCGAATACTCGCCTTCCTTTCCAGTCCAAGCGACACGAGGTTGGAACCAATTTTGTGTACCATTAAATCCTTCTATTACAACCTGAAGCTCAACATCATATTTCTCTTTCCATTCAGTTTTTAAGGGCTTATCTTCATTAGTACATGATAGACATAAACCCACTATCACAAAAACAGGCAAGAGCAACAAACTCCGATTATAGTGACCTTGGATCATTTCTTCTCTTTATTATTTAAGGTGTTTCACCAATTCGTTAGCCTTCTGGTATTCCTGAGGATTACCAATATCAATCCAAGTTCCATTCAGAGGGAAACGGATTACCTTCTTGTTTTCAGAAATCAGTTTTTCTATCAAATCTGTAGCATTGAAGAATGTATCATCAGGTATCTCATTTAATGCCCTGCTTTTAATCAGATAAATGCCAGCATTCGCATAGTAGTTATATGTCGGTTTTTCTATCAGTCCATGTATATCCCTTCCGTCCAAGTCAAAGATTCCATAAGGAACAGATACAGTGTATGGTACAGCCGCTACAGACATCTCTGCATCATGCTCTTTAAAATGAAGATAGAAGTCCTCGTAATTAATATTTGTGAAAAGGTCACTATTCATTACCAAAACGGTGTCATTATAAAAGTTCTTCACAAACTTGATGGAGCCTATTGTGCCAAGAAACTTAGGCTCACGGACAGTTTGGACTTTTACATCACCCCTCGGTTCAGAAAAATGTTCCTCTAACTGTTCTCCCAGATAATTAACTGTGACATTGATATGTTTAACACCATTGGCAATAAGCCTGTCAATATTGTGGTCGATGATAGCTTTACCTCCAACTGGAAGTAGAGGTTTTGGTTTTTTTTCTGTAAGGGGACGAAGTCTTTCCCCTTTACCTCCAGCCATTAAGACTGCATCAACAGGAAGTCGAGTCGCATATTTCTCTAGATTAATTACATCCACGATATGCATATCCTTATCAAGCACAGGGACTAGTTTCATCTTCATTTCCTTCTGGCGCTTGATTTCCTTGACATCGCCAATCTCTTCAGCTTTCATATAGTTAAAATTGCGATGCATAATATTCTCAATCTTATCGTTCACCGAAGCACCGGCAATCAATGCACGTCGAGAGTCACCATCAGTAAGAGTTCCAACCATCCTATTATTTTCGTCAAGAACAAAAAGCACAAGCGGTTCAGGGGCAATATCATTGATACGCGATAGAGCCTCTATAAGAGTAATGTTTTTATTAATAATATGGTTATTCATCATCCAAGCATATTTTCAGAAATAACTAATTCTGCCACCTTCCAATCAAAAGGATTGTCAATATCCACTGAGTATAGATTCGACATAGGATACTTACGAATACGAGTAAAATGAGCAAGTCCCTTTTCCATCAA
>ONMY01000102.1 GCA_900318975.1 uncultured Bacillota bacterium
AAAAACTTTGGTGATTTTCTAATACGACAAATTGTATTGTTAGTTTCTAAAGTTACCTTATTTACAGTAACTTTATCACCAGTATACTTCCAAAACGCTCCTTTAACAACCGTTCTATACCAAGTGACAACTCTTGTCTGAGGATCTTCATATTTATTATATATAGTTAAATCTGTATCCCACCATACTGGATAAATATTACTCATCAGGATAAATACCTCTATATAATAACTTTCTTCCCAGACTATTTGTTAAACCTTGTAAGTAACGATTGATTGTTGCGTTTACATCTTTTTTAGCCAATTCTAACGCTTCAGATGCGGATATTACGTTGTAACTAATAGATACTCCATCATTTGATTGAGCCGCTATCTGTTTATTAGAATCAGTGCTAGAAGTATTAGAAGAATCAGAACCGTTATTAAAAAGATTCATTTGGTCATTTAAGAGTTTGATAATATGATACATACATTTTTTGACTCGATCTGGAATTTCTTCTTCATTTCTTAATCTATCAAAAGTATACCAATCAATGTACGTTTCTGCTTCAAACTCTAAATCATTGAAGGCGGTTTCCTCTAATGTGCCGCCCATATCTTCAAATTCTTCAAATGTGAGATACAACATTATGGATACCGCCTTTAATTACTCATCCCGTTTTTTACGAATCTTTTTTGCTTTAAGTTCTGCTAATTCTTTTTGAAGGGCTTCAATCGTTTTAGCATTTTCAACATATGCTTTTTGCAGTGTGCCCAGATCTCTGGGCACACTAGCTTTTATTACATTTCCACCCTCATCAATTACATTGTATCCTTGACTTAAATAATAATCAATCTGGTCTGTGGACACTTGTAAAATTACATTTGCCCGCTGTACAGTTACAGTTTTATTTTCAGTCATGATATCTCCTATTATTACTGCGTTGTCGTTGTAGTTGCCGCCGCAGTAATATTAAACTGAATAGCATCGGCTTTCTTGTTCAGAATGAAAACATCTTCAAAGGACTCTTCATAGTATACATACTTGCCTTCAGACAGAGCGTTCGGAGCATCAAGTCTGGAGAACGTATAAGATACCGGAGTAATAACAGCAAGCGGATGAATAAGCATCATATTAATCTGAGCCGCATTAGCTGAAGGAGTCCAACCAGCTGTGAAATCATACAGAGTTTTCATAAGTGTTGCAGGAACACCAATGACCTGTACTTCGTCCAGTCTGGAAATTCTACGATCAATCGCATTAGGTCCAGATTCTACACTGATGCTTCTGCCAAGTGTGTTGTTGGCATCAATCTGTGCATTTTTCAGCATAGTCTTGACTTCATTCGTAACATACAGAATACGTCCATTCGGAGGGACCATATGATTATCCATTTCAAGCATCATATCATCAAACTCACCGAGAATAGAAGTTTCTGTAAGCGTGGTAGTACTTGCAGTTTTACCAGTATATGCTCCATGAGCAGAATCACCAGCAATAGAAGTTGTCCAATCATGATACAGCTTAGAAATAGTATAAGCGTCCATTTCGGGGAACTTCTGAGTTTCATTAAATACCTGAGTAATATTGGCAATCGTAGTTACCATATTAGTCTGGTCAATGTCCATAGGATGAACAAGAGTAGACCATTTACGCTGATTAGTAAGCGTCTTGGTCTCCCAAGCGTTTTCATAATTACGCTGTGCGAAAGCAACCGTATCACGATTTGCATCAACACGACCCGTTGTACTGATAGACGGAATTTCAATCGTCTTAGCATTTACCCAACGATATCTGTTGTTATTCGGGGTTGCATAAAGAGCGCCAAAGTTAAGAACATAAGGCCATGCCTGAGATAAAGCACGGCTGTATTCAGTTGCGTAATTTAATGCGGCACTTCCAGTTGTACCGTTATTCGCAGGTGCTACATACGGCATAATTTAATCTCCTTTACTTTGTTGCGGGCATACTTCTAACACCAGTAAAATGGAACGCATTTGCAAAAGCATTTTGTTCAGCCGGTGCAGGTTCTGCTCCTTGTGTTGGTGAAACAAATGTAGGCTGAGGTTTTGTATCTTTTGGTTCTTCAGCAACAAACGCATCTGCATTATCCTGAAGATATGTTGCTACAAAATCATCTGCCCCTAAAATTTTATCATTTTCCATTTTAAGTTCTTTGGCAATCATAGACTGAACAAAGTCTCTTTTTGCCGCTTGACTAGAGAACTGTTTTGTGGATGCGAACTCTTTTACAGCAAACTCATAAGCCTGTTGTGCTATCTGCTTTTTGTAAGCCTTCATATCATCATTATACTTTGTCTGCAATGATGTGAGATTATTATTTAATTCTTCCAGCTTACTAGAATCAACTCCTGCTTCTTTTAATTGATTCTTTAGGTTAGATAAATCTGTATCCCGTGTTTTAATCGTACCGTTTAGAGTTTCAATCTCTGTTGCTTTAGATGCTAAGTCGGAATCGTATTTATGCTTTGATACGTATCCTCCTTCATTTAAATCAACAAATTTTGCGTTGTTCTCTGCCATAGCAGACTGAAATTGTTCCCAAGTAAGAGTACCATTTTCAGCTTTTTCAAAAAGTTCCTTAACAGTCATTATTGCCTCCACATTCTTTTATATCTGTTATTTGTATATCCGCATTACAGTTTGCGGTTGGAATGTGCATAAATTTAAATGTCTTCATGCTCGACTATATATAAAAATCGTATTCCACGATTTATTATATTTAATATACTATATAATAAATTTTTTGTAAATACATTTAACTAAAGTTAGTTAAATTTAATCACTTAATATTTTTATTTCTTTCCCGCATATTTTGAGTTTCTTTATTTCTATTATCTATTGATTTATTTGTGGCATCCACTTGATTAGACTGCATGACTAAATCTTGTTCTTGAGATTTGAGATTCTCCTCTTCAATCTTTGCAAGTGCTTCTCTAGCCTGCTTTTCAGTTTCACCAAAATACCACATACGATTTTCAAGTTTAGAAATTAATCCGTCATCCATAAGAATAAGTCTCTTCTCCAATTCGGTCTCAATATCAACAAGAATTGAATCATCCCATTCAAAGTTGACTTCATAATCACCAGGAGGAGTAATATTATATAATGTACAATAAATATCCATTATATAAATTACATCTTTTAATGCTAATTCTATAGCTTGCTGAATTTCGGCATTAGTTTGATAACTTCTCTGTCTAAGAATTTTTAATTCTGTAGCCGTTTTGGCTTCCTGTGTTGCATCTGAAAGAGTACCTCTACTGATACCACATACATCTTCAATACGCATCAAAATAGTATTAAGTCCGTCAGTATAACTATTATCTCTTAATGGCGGTGCATAAGGTTCAAATAGTTCATTCTCATCTATATCAACCCTTCTATACAATCTTTCTTGCATAGTCGGTAATACAGTCCGATAATTTCCTTGTGTATCTTCCATGAACTTAAAAGCATCACGATCAATATTTACAGCCATTTCACCAGCTTCATATTCCCATAAAAGTCTTGAATACTGCATATCTGCATCTTTTATGAGCGATATAGCACGGCTATATCCACTCACTCCTAAAGGACTTGATGTATCAATGGTATTAGCTTCAGGAACTCTAAAATACGCAAATAACGGTCTAACAACATTTTTAATTGTAGTGCTTGCCGGCATATCTTTCCATTCGGGCACTTCAGTTAACGGAATCTCTTTTCCTAAATCAATTCCAGTCATATCTG
>ONMY01000104.1 GCA_900318975.1 uncultured Bacillota bacterium
AATATGATTTCATATCTAAATTGGCTCATTGCTTTACCTACATTAGTGAAAAGCATACAAGCCTTATCATCAGCCCAAGATACTTTATAATATTTCTCTAAATAATCTTCATCTTCAGCATATTCACTTTGATAATCTGCTAATTCTTCTAATGCTTGGTTTAATTCTTCTTGTGTTTCAATACAATGGTTAGTTAACTGCTCTAATACCCCTAGAATAAAATTGTCTAGTTCTATGTATTTGTTCGGAACACATGAATCGCAAGTCTTTTTAAATTCAAGTCTTTGTTCGGCTTCTTCTTTTTTCAATTTATAGGCTTCTAGTGTAGTCATAACCTACCTCCTAAAAATCGAATAAGCTCATTTGCTCGGCTGCTCCGTTCTTTAGAGCTTCCTCTTTAGCTTTCTTCTCTTCTTCCTTCTTTTTCTTTTCAGCTTCGGCTTTCAATTTTGCCTTTTCTTTGGCTTTTTCTTCATCAGCCTTAATCTTGGCTTGTGCTTTCTTAAAAGCTTCTTCTTCGGCTCGTTTTAGCTGTTCCTGATAGATTTCATTCTTCTTCTCATTATCTAAAGCATCGTATGCTTCTAAAATATCCTTTTGAGTAGGCTTTTGTACTCTTACTTGTTGTTGACCACTGCCACCCATACCTCTAATTTGGCTTGACCAGTTATCAAGTAATAAAGTTTTATCTAAATCATCTACATAGTAATCGTGGATGTATGGATACATTAAACTATCCTTACCACAGAATATATTTTCTTTAACTAGATGATTCATAATGTAATTAACACATTCTTCTTCACTTCTTGTTTCATCCTCGAAACCTTTTAAAAGTATTTCATCTTCAGAGTTCTTCATTAACTCTTTATAATCTGCAATGATTCCTTTTACTGTGTCTATTACCATTTTCTTAAAGTCAACTGGTTTCTTTGAATCTAAACTACCTTTTCTAGGTGTAGTTGTTTCTTCTTCAGTTTCATCTATTTCTTCATCTTCTAATAATTCTTCTTTTTCTTTTGCCATTTTTTAGTTCCTCCTAATATGCATTTTATGGAAGCTAGGATTCCACACAATGCCCTTACTTGTATATAAACGTTAGTCCAACAATTCAAATATAATTATTTTTAAATGTTTTAAGGGCTCGGTTTAGTGTCATGAGCTGGATCAATCTATATTAACTACCTAGCATTGTAATATCTACTTTAATTTTGTTAGAATGTCTTGAACTACTGCTAGTTCATTTCCTATGTCGATGAAGTCTTGTTCTTGACCTGTCTTTTTAGTTTTTGCCTTTAAGGTTTCAAGATCAGATTCTTCTACTGCTAAAATTCCTTTTAGAGTTTCAACTTCTCTTTCAGTTAATTCTATTTTCTTCATATTATGCATTTACCCTTTCTATAATGTAGCCTTTATTTTCTTTGCTTGTCGGTCTTACCTTTAAAGCAAACCCAAGCTTAATTGATAATTCTTTTAAATTGATTTTGTTTAGGTGCTTAATGTAGCAGTTCCCAAACCTTTGTAAATTTCTTAATACCCAAGAATAAGATTTAACAGTTGCAGGAACTTCTTCCTCTGGTGTTTCTTCTTTTTCCATTTTGAATAAATCATTTTTTGCTTTAGCCTTTAGTGATAGGCATTTTTTACAAACATGATAATAATTTATATATTGCTTTCCGTTCTTCCATTGAGTAGCTCCGTAGTAGCAATTCTCTGATAATCTCTTTCCACAACTATTACAAGTAATCATTTCTATTTTTCCCCCACTTTCGATAAGAATGCTTTTATCATTTCATTTGTTGGTTTACGTTCCTCACGCTTACCAGGTATTAGATAAGGATTAATTTGTGCTGCTTGTTGAAAACTACACCAAACGCTACCTTCATCCATAAAATTACTAATTCCGTTTTTACGATTTAAGAAATCTTCTAAAGACCACTTATATGTAAATCTATAATCGGATTCTAAAATCATTGAATATCTATCTATGGCTTTGTGTATTTCATCACAGGAATAAAACTTTAAAACCTTTTTAAAAGCCTTAAATCTAGCTTCATTTATTTCTTTATGATGAATTAGATTCGGTTTTGAGTTCCAAAAATCAAATAATCCTACATACTCTACTGGAGGATTTCCAACAGTATATATATTATTATTAGTTTCTTTAGAAACATCATTATCAATAACATTAACAATATCATTATCAATTACAATATCATTAACAATAACACTATCGTGTTGTATAGAATTGTATTCATTTGTATTCTTTTGTATTTC
>ONMY01000222.1 GCA_900318975.1 uncultured Bacillota bacterium
AAAACCTAATAAATTATTGCTTTATTTTTACATTTAACAGAAAATGTTTATTTATGGTAAATAAACACTATTTTAATGCCAAAAAACAACAATATGATGCCAAAAAAATAATATTAAATAGAGAGATGATAAAATTAAATCAGAATGAGAAAAACTTTAGTTTTTTTAATGGTAATATTAATAATTTTATTTACTACATCGTGTAATACCAATGAAAAGGTGAAAGATGTAGTTTTTGTTATGCTAGAAAAGAGTGAATATTTTACTTCTGATTCTAATATAAAAACAACCGAAAAAGGAGGATCTGTTGCCTTTAATATTTCATTTATTGATGGCTATACATATAAATCAAACAACAAGAATGCAAAATATGAAAACGGAACTATAACTATTGAAAACGTTAAAGTAGACACCACTCTAATCGTAGAATGCATGAAAAAAGAAGATGAAAATTACGTTGAGGTGAAAGATGGGGTTCTCCACGCCAAAGAAAAACAAGGATTTGTATTTTGTGGTTTTAAAGATGAAAATGGAAATAGAGTTTCATATGCCAATAATTTAATTGATTTTAAAAACGACTACTTACCTATTTTTGAAAAAACAGACGAAAACACATTTGTTTACTATCACAAAAACGGGGGAGAAATAATTAACAGTAATGATGAATATATCGTTTGCCCGTTTAAAGATGGGATATATTTATATCCAAATTCACTTGGCTATGAATTTTTTGAATATTTTTATAAGGAAGGTTGTGTATTAAAAGAATATAATACAAAACCAGATGGAAGCGGGATTCGAGTGGGTGTTGGAAGTAAAATTTTAATTGATTCGAATTTTATAAATCTATATCCCATTTGGGAGGCTGAAGACAAAGAATTTCTATATGATGTTGTTGATGGTTTTGCTGAACTAACTGAATATAAAGGCAGTGATGATATAGTTTGTATTCCAAAAACAATAGACGGATATAAGGTAACTAAAATTAGGACAAACTGTTTCAAAAACAAAAACTTATTAGAACTTATCACAAACGAAAATATCATTGAGATAGAAAAAACTGCATTTAATAATTGTTTGAATTTAACAACCTTTTATCTATATGATTCAATACATATAGTTCAGGATAAGGCTTTTTTAAACACCAATAGATTAGAGAAAATAAGAGTAATAGCTAATATGAAACCAGTTTATTCTGATGACTTAATAAATACAGTTTCAAGAAGAATAGAAGTCATGCATAAACTATTAAAAGAAGAAAAACCCACACTTTTCTTCTATGGTGGAAGCGGAATGTACCACAATATTGACGGCGATACTTTAAAAGATGAATTTAATAAAGAGTATAACATCATAAACCTAGGACAAAACGCCAATGTAAGCGGTGCGTTTATGCTTGACATATATTCAAATTTTATGAAAGAAAATGATGTTTTACTTCTTGCACCAGAGTATTATGAAAATCTTTATTCAAAAAAACTAAACATTACTTCGTGGATTTCAATAGAATCTAATTATGACGTTCTTGAAAACATAGACATTAGGGAATATAGTGGAATTTTTGATGCATTTACTTATTATCAAATGAGCGATGTGACATTCAATTTTGAGGGGAGACTTACTATGAAAGCCAAATCTTATACGGACTATAATAACGAGCTAAATGAATATTTTCTCAGAAATTATGAGGCAAAATCGATCGAGGATAACCACTTTAGCAAAGGAACTGTTGATTTTAATTATCTAAAAATAAACTCAAAGAATTTTGAGGATATATATATTAAAAAAATTAAAAATAAGGGTATTATCATGCTATATTCTTTCCCAGCGATATATGAAAAAGCTTATACAAATGATGAGAGCGATTTCTTAGATTTTGAAAATTATCTAAAAGAAAATATATCGTTTCCTGTAATTTCTAATGCCCTTAGACATTTTTATGAATATGAATATATTTTTGATAGCACAGCTCACCTAACAAGCGAAGCTGCCAAAATAAATTCAATTCAGTATGCGAATTCAATAAAATCAGTTATTCAAAATTGTAAATAAGAAGAGGGGATTAAATGTTAAAAATTGCAATAGTTGAAGACGAGAAAGATCAATCAGAGATTTTAAAAAAATGTATTGAAAGATATTCAATTGAAAACGGAGAAGAGTGCCAGGTTTCATTTTTTTCCAATGGTATTGATTTTCTATCTGATTATGAGAAGGACACAGATGTTGTTTTTTTGGATATCATGATGCCGCTTGAAGATGGACTATCCATCGCAAAGAAGATTAGAAAAGAAAATCAAACAATAATAATTATCTTTGTAACAAACATGAAAGAATATGCTATCGAAGGTTACTCTGTTAACGCCTTTAATTTTATGTTAAAACCAGTTGTTTATAGCGATTTTTATTTAAACTTAAAAAAGATATCAAAAATAAAAGATTCTATTAAAAATAAATTCGTTTTAATAAACGCAAAAGGAAAAACTTACAAAATAGACTCCAATGATATTTTATATATTGAAATGTTCAATCACGATGTTAATGTTGTCCTTCGTAGTGGAACAATAACATTTAGAGGCACAATAAAAGAAATGGAAGAAATCTTAGATAGTGAGTCATTTTCTAGGTGTCATAATTCGTGTATAGTAAACTTAAAACACATTGATAGAGTAAAAAACGACATTATATACATAAACATCACTAAAAAAGAATTATATATAAGTAGAAACAGAAAAAAAGCATTTATGAACGATTTTGCTAATTATATAATCCAAAATCGAGGCATAGTAATTAATAGGAGATAACGAATATGTATTACATAAAAATAGTTAGCGTTTTAGGAATGGCAACATTTTTCCTAGAAATTATATCAGTAATGTTGCTTCTTATGAGAAACAAAGAGAAAAGGTCATATTTTTGGATTAGATTTATAATACTTATGGCAATTGGTATGCTTTTTAAGTTTGTGGATGGGCATAAAATAAGAATTGGAATAATCCAAATGAGTTATTTCGTTGTTGTTTGTTACTCTATATTAATGGGCTTTCTTCTTTTTAAAACCAAAATTGTTAGTGCCATCTTTTATGGATTTGCATCT
Source organism: uncultured Bacillota bacterium (assembly GCA_900318975.1). Classification (GTDB taxonomy): domain Bacteria; phylum Bacillota_I; class Bacilli_A; order Izemoplasmatales; family UBA1188; genus UBA1188. The sequence goes on from ONMY01000222.1 coordinate 3,095, forward strand.
TGGGCCGCTCAGCATATAGCGTGGAATAGTTATGTTATAGTTTGTAGAGAAATACGTCCTACTCTTTTTTGGACAATTATTCTTTATTTTTCTTTCTATATATTAGTATATGGGCTTTTAACCATTCTTACAACCATTCTTAGAATTAACTATGATGCCAGAAGTGAAAGCGTTTTTGCGGCAATACTTTCTTTAATAATATTCTTCTTTACAAGTATTATGGAAGATTTAATACATTCATCTGGCGGGCTTAAATATTCTAATGCTCTTTATGGACTAATAATATGTATATTATTACTGACAATAGAGTTTTTTACTGCAGAAAGAGGAAATTTAAGGCTTAAAAACACTGACCTTCAAAAAGAAAATGACATGCTTGAGGGAATAATTCTTCAAGAAAAAAGGCAACAAAAAATGAATGAAGAGGTTACAGAAATATTAAATAGAAAATGCCACGACCTAAGACACAACATTAGTGTTTTAAGAACAATGAATAAAGATGAAATTGATGACTATATCAAAAAACTAGAAGACACCATTACAATTTATGGTGATATTGCAAAAACTGGAAACAAAGCTCTTGATGTAATCATTTCTGAAAAGGCGTTTCTGTGTGAAGATTTAAATATCAAATTTACCTATATCATAGATAGTGATAAATTGTCATTTATTGATCCAATCAACCTTTCATCTCTTTTTGGAAATATGCTTGATAATGCTATAGAATGTGTTAAAAAAGAAGAAATAAATAGTAGAGTTATTCATCTAAATATTACAGACTCTAAAGGACTCCTTTATATTTGCTGTGAAAACTATTGCTCAGAAGAGAGAAAATTCATCGATAATTTTCCAATAACCACGAAAACTGATAAAAACTACCACGGTTATGGAATTAAAAGCATGAAATATATTTGTGAAAAATACAACGGCATCTTTAAAACAACCTACGAAGATAAAACATTTAGTGTTGATATTGTTATTCCGACTCCAAAACAATCCTAGAAGAAAACTTCTAAGGTTTTTTATTATATGTTAAATAAGTCAATTTTAATACCAATTTAGTCACAAGACAAAATAAATAAAACGCAAAAATCTATAATTATACTGAAGTTTTTTACGATTTGTAAAAACTATTTATAATCGCCCTAAAAAGGCAATAAAGGAGGAATATGAAAAAAAATCTTTTAATGCGTAAGACATTAACTGTTTGTTTAGCAATTGCATTATTCGCAATGATGGCAGTTATGTCTATTAGCGTAAACGCTGCCATTAAATTTGAAAATGATGGCAAATTCTACGTTGATTACAACACTCAAGAAGAAGCTCTAGAAGCCGCAAGACAACTTAACGTAGAATTAAATGAAGAAGGATCTATTCTTTTAAAAAACAAGGATAATGCCCTTCCATTAATCGGCAAAGAAAGAGTTTCTGTATTCGGTGTATCACAAGATAGTATGACCGGATCAACAGGAAACGTAGCCGATACTTTACAAGAAGCAGGTTTTGTAGTTAACCCAACACTCCAAGCTTATTATAAATCAATTGGTACAACAGTAGGAAACGAAAAAGTTGGTGACTTCACTGGTACAATGATTGCTTCTATGCAAAGTTACAATGACGTTGCTGTAATCGTCGTTGGAAGAAGCTTAAGCGAAGGTGATGATGGTGAAGTTCTTCAAGCTAAGGCAACTGAAGATGATATCGCATCTCACAAAGAATTAGGCTACAAATATGTTGAAGCTGCTGAAGGCACTACAGCCAAGAAATATTATGTAAATGCTGATGGTGATTATCAAGAAGCAGCGGGAACCGAGCCTTCAGGAACTAAATATTTCACTAGAGAATACTATACTCATTATTTAATGCTAACAGAAAGTGAAAGAGAATTAATTGAATTCGTTAAATCTCAAAATTTTGAAAAGATTGTTTATGTTGTGTCTACAGCTAACATTCTTGAAATGGGTGAACTTGAAGAAGATGACGAAATCGATGCTATTATCAACGTAGGTAGAACTGGTAATACTGGTATCAAAGCATTGGGAGAAATCTTAAATGGTACTATAAATCCATCTGGTAAAACCGTTGACATTTATCCAGCAGATTTCTCTGCAGATCCAACTTGGGAAAACTTTGGTGATAACTCACAAAATGGCGATCCTAATGGTGGCACATATCGTATTTTTGATGCAACAAAGAACGAATGGGTTGTTTCTGGTAACAATAATGTAGGTTCAGGAAGAGGTACTGGTTACTTTGGAATTGACTATGAAGAAGGCATCTATATGGGTTATAGATATTATGAAACAGCTGCTTATGAAGCATCAAAAGGCAATTATGATGGATTTGATTATGATTCAGCTGTTGTATATCCATTTGGATATGGTCTATCTTATACAGAATACCAATACACTGATCTTGTTGTTTATACTGATTCTTCATGCACAACTCCACTTTCTGCATCTATTGCAGCTACTCAATTCTCATCATCTGTTGGCCATGAAGCACCAATTAAAACCTTATATGCAAAAGTAACTGTTAAAAACATTGGTAATGTAGCGGGTAAAGAAGCTGTTCAAATCTATGTTAATGCTCCATATGTATCAGGAAAAACTGAAAAATCTCATGTTGCATTAGTATCATTTGGTAAAACTGACATCATCAAACCTGGTAGTAGCCAAACTATCGTAATTCCAGTTGATGTTCAAGATATGGCATCTTATGATTATAATGACAAAGATGAAGATTCACATAAAGGTTATGAGCTTGATGGTGGTGATTATAAATTAATGGCTATGGGTTCATCTCACTCTTGGGCTATTCCTGAATGCAAACAATATAAAGAAGTTGCTTTCGCTATTACAGGCGAAGCAAATCTTGATTTAGATGATTTTAGTGGAAACGAAGTTACACAATGGTTCTCAAGCGCTGATGAATTTAACTCTATTCGTGGTGCTGAAGAAGCAGCTAAGATTAATGAAGATGCTGACTCTAAGATGACTATTATGAGCCGTGCCAATTTTGCATCAACATTCCCTAAACATCCAGTTATGAAAGACTTAAAGTTATATAAAGAATTTGTAACTGATATGAATGCAAGATATCATGAATATGATGCAGACTTAGTTAAAGATAAAGCAACTGACCCTTGGTATGTTGCGCCTGAAACTCTTACAACATTAATGGCTGGCTGGACTCAATCAGAAGTTGAAGCATTCCAAAGCAATTTTGCTAAATGCACTGAAGTTCATAAATACTTACTTGCTGATATGTCTGGTATTGATCCAAATTCAGATACATTATTAACTGCATCTGACACTAATGTTGCTGATTTCATTGGCAAATCTGGAAAAGAAGCATGGAAACTATTCATGAATGAATTATCATGGAATGAATTAGTTTGGTTCCAATCAAGTGCATCATCTGGTGGTGCTGCCTTCCCAGCAATCAATTTAGCTAAAGAAGCAGCTGCCGATTCGCCTAACTCATTTGGTGGTTATACTTGGTGTTGCGAAAGCGTTATCGCATCAACTTGGAATTTAAAACTCGCATCTAGACAAGGTGCGCTCGTTGGTTGCCTTGGTATTTTAAAAGGCAACTATGGTTGGAATGGCCCTGGTCTAAACATTCACCGTGCTCCATTCTCAGGAAGAAACAATGACTACTATTCACAAGATGGTCTTCAAGGTGGTATGATTGCTGCTGCTGTAATCAAAGCTGCTGAATCTAAAGGACTATCAGTATTCGTAAAACACTGCATGTTAAATGACCAAGAAATCAACCGTGATAACCAATGCTTATTCACATGGGCTGATGAACAATCAATTCGTGAAATATATGGCAGAGGCTTCCAATTTGCCTTCCAACAAGGTGAAGCATCAGGTACAATGACAGCATTCAACCGTATTGGACGTATCCCTTGCGCTATTAACTATGCAATGATGAAGGGTATGATTAAGAGTGAATGGGGCGCTAATATCCGCTGCGTTACTGATATGTGGAGCGGCGAACAAAACTTAACACCACTTGATATGCAAATCCGTGCTGGCCATGATATGCCATATGGTACAGGTAAGACTGATGACCCAACTAAATATACAGCTGGTACACAAGTATCAGGTCATTGGAAAAATGGCGCTGTATATTGTGGAAGTGGCGAAAATGAATATAAGAGCGATTTACAATGGTATATTTTAAGAACTACTGTTCAAAATGTATTAGTATTAGATGCTAATGCATCAGTAAATAGAAATGGTGTTTCATTCACATCTTACAAGTTTGATAATGTTAACACAACTCAAGGTAGCAAAGTAGAAATTGATTTCACTTTATCAGATGCTGCTAAAAATGGTTCAAATAGCGTTTCATACACTGTTACTGGTGCACCAGAAGGATTAACTGTTTCTGGAAGCAAACTATCAGGTATTGTTACAGGAGCTCCTGGAACATATAACGTTACCGTTCAAGTTGTTGTTGATTCATACATCAAAGGTAGCGCATCATTTAAGATTGTAGTTGACAATCCATTTACAGTATCAGAAGCTAGTCCAAAAGTTGGCGAAGCTCTTGAAATAACTGTATCATCAGACGTTGTTAAGGTTGCTGAAGATTCTTACACAACTGTTAAGTATTCTTCAACTAATCTACCAAAAGGTTTAACTATAAGTGAAGAAGGTGTTATTTCTGGTACTCCAGAAGTTGCTGGTGAATTTGATTCAACTATCGACGTAGATGCAAGTATCATAGTTATTACAATCGACTCTAGAGGTAGAGAAAAAAGAACAACTGTAACATACAAATTTGTTAAGAATATCACTTTAACAATTGCTGATCAAGAAGGAGAAACTCCAGCAACAAATCCATTATTTAAGGTAACTGATACTCATGTTCAAATGTGGGATGAAGAAACTGGCGAATATGTAAATGTTGTTGCTCTTGATGAACTCAAGGGTGCTCCTGGTGCTGATGGTGCAGCTGGTGCTAAGGGTGAAAAAGGTGACACTGGTGCTACTGGTGCTCAAGGTCCTCAAGGTCCTCAAGGCGAAAAGGGTGAAAAAGGTGACAAGGGTGATCCAGGTGAAGCTGCTCAAGGTTGCGGTTCTGTAATCGGAATCTCTGCAGTTATGATCTCTGGCCTTGCAATCTGCGGTGCTGCACTTGCACTTAGAAGAAAAGAAAATAATTAATTTATACAACATAGTTTAATACTATAAAAAACTCCCATACAGTCCCCCTATACTGTATGGGAGTATATTTTTATAAAAAAAGAATGGAGAATTTAGTTCTCCATTTCTATTATATATTCAAGTATTGAAAGAATATTAAATGCTGCTGTTTCGCTTCTTAGTATTCTTTTTCCAAGTGAAACACTATAAAATCCTTTATTAATTAAAAGAAGATGTTCTTCGTTTGTTATGCCACCTTCAGGACCAATCACAACTTTTATCTTTTTTGAATTTTTAATTATGTTTTTAAGTGTTGATAAGTTCTTTGTTGTATCACATTTCTCAAAACAAACTATTCCTATTTCACCATCACATAGTGTGATATCTTTTAAATTTGTAATTGGGAGTATTTCAGGTACTATATTTCTATGAGATTGTTCTGAAGCGTTTTTTACAATAGTTTCATAACGTTTAATTTTTGCATCTTCTTTAGATTTATCAATCTTCACAACGTTTCTTATGAAGATTGTAGGTACTATAGATGAAACACCAAGTTCTGTAGCTTTTTGTAACACTAAGTCAAAATTCTCATTTCTAATTAAAGCCTGATATAGTTCAATATCAACAGATAGTTCATTATCTCTATCTTGTTTTTCAAGGATCTTAATAGTATATTCATTTCCATCATAAATAAAATCACAAAGATATGCTATATCATCTTTGATGCAAATAATTCTTTTATTTTTGGCTCTTAAAACAGTAGTTAAATGATAAAAATCTTCATCCTTTAATCTAAAACTATTATTAATTTCATTTACGAAATATTGTTGCATAAATATACCTCAAGTTTATCATATCATATTTATTCTATTATGGTATAATCAATTGTATGAAAAACTTAGTTGGAACAACTTTTAAAGTTGTAAGTATGGGATGCAAAGTTAATTATTATGAATGTGAAGCAATCGCCAACCTTTTTGAAAATAAAGGCTTTTTAAGAGTTGATACAAAAGATAATAGCGATATTTCAATAATTAATACTTGTGCAGTCACAGAAGAAGCATCCAGAAAAGCAAAACAAATTATAAGAAGAACCATCAAACTAACAAATGATTTAACAGTTGTTTGTGGATGTTTATCACAAATAGATAGAACAATTAAGGAAATCGATGGTGTTGATATTGTTTTTGGAAGCAAAAATAAAGTCAATATCTATGATGCTGTAATAACTTATTATTCAAATAATCCTAAAAAATATGATTATATAGATAATGATATATTTCATTCATCATTTGATGATTTAAATGTTGAAAAATATGAATCTCATACTAGAGCCTTTTTAAAAATAGAAGATGGTTGCACAAATTTTTGTTCATATTGTGTAATACCATATGCCAGAGGAAATGTAAGATCTAAACCACTTGATGTTGTAATCAAAGAAGCCAAAACGTTGGTTTTAAATGGACATAAAGAAATTGTTCTTACAGGAATAGACACTGGATCATATGGAAAAGATATAAATAATAGTTTTTATAATCTTTTAATTGAACTTGATAAAATAGAAGGGTTAGAGAGAATACGTATTTCTTCACTAGAAATCACTCAATTGAATAACGATATTATAAACCTTATTAAATATTCTCATAAAATAGTTAATCATATTCATATTCCACTCCAATCTGGATCTAATAGAATATTAAAGCTTATGAATAGGCACTATGATAAGGAATATTTTATAAATAAAGTATTATATATAAGGAAAGAAATACCAAATATAAGTATTACCACAGATTTTATTGTTGGTTTTCCAACTGAGACTGACGAAGATTTTAATGAATCTCTTGATACTTTAAATAAAATCAATTTTGATACTATTCATACTTTCCCATATTCCAAAAGAAGCGGAACTAAAGCAGCTACTATGGAACAAGTTCCTCAAAATATCAAAAAGGAAAGAAGTAAAATTGTATTAGAACTATCCAATAAAGGAAAACTAAACTATATAAATAATAACTTAAATACTGTTCAAGACTGCATTTTTGAAATATCTGAAAATGGATATATTTATGGGCATACTGGTAATTACATTTATGTCAAAACCAAAGGAGATATATCGAATCTAAATAAACTTATTAAAATAAGATTATTAAAGATTGAAGACGATGCAGTATTATCAGAAATATTATAAAAAAAGAGCCTAGGCTCTTTTTATTTTAATTACTTTATTATTCATTAATAATGTTTAAGTTACTTTCCTTATATGGCATTGTCAATTCATTAGATGCATTAGTATAAATATAGTCAAATGTATTAGGTTCATATGTTTTATATGTAGATTTTCTATTGAACTTTGTTCTATCGACTAATAGAATTGATTTATCTGAGTATTTCTTTGCAAGTTCTTTAATTGTAGATTGATCAATAGAACTTTCATATACACCATCAATAGAAAAACATGTGCATGAACATACAAATAAATCAAAATGGAAATTTGGTATTAATGAATTTGTGAGTGAGCCTGTTAAGGAATTAGAGTTGTATGACAGTGAACCACCAAGAAGTATGATATTGATATCTTCTTGTTTAGATAGTTCATTCGCAAGAACAATACTATTTGTAAAAACAGTTTTATGCTTTAAATTTGTGTGTAATGCCCAGCTATATGCAGTAGAAGAGTTATCAATAAACACAGTTCTAAATGGTATTTGAATAGAGCTTGCGAGTACTGCAACTTCTTCCTTACTTTTAAGGTTAGATGTCATTCTGACATAGATTGATATTTCATCAGAACTTTGAAGAATAACCGCTCCACCATGATTTCTTTCAAGAAGACCGAGTTTACTCATTTCTTCTAAATCACGTCTAATAGTAGCGTCAGAAACGTACATAATTTTAGCAAGTTCTTTAACTTTGCTGTATCTATTCTTTTTCAAATATCCAATTATTTTTTCTTGTCTTTCAGTAAGAGCCATATGTATCACCTCAATAAAATAATCAAAAAGTCACAAAATAAACATAAATAAAAACGAATTAAATACTAAATTGCCAATTTTTGACTACGTTCACCATTGATATATTACAATTATATTATAATATACGGAAATTTTTAAAAACACAACAATTTTGTTCATTTTTGTTTATTTGTTTCTTTTTAATAGCATTTTTTATTCTCATATTTCAACATTTTAAGCAAATATTGAAAACACATACATAATATGTATAAAATAAAACAAAAGACTAAACAAAGTCTAGTTTTTTCAAAAATTAAATAGGAGGAAAGAATGAAAAACAATTGCAAACTCATGAATATTGTTGTTAAAGTTTCTAGTTTATTACTTTTAGCTTTAATAGCAATAATCACAGTTGCTAGTGTTAAGGCAATCGGCGTAGATGGTTACAAAGCTATCTTAGACTACGACACACTTGCTGAAGCACAAGAAGCTGCAAAGAACCTCAACATTGAAATTACTGGTGAAGGTTCTGTATTACTCAAGAACGATGGCACTCTTCCAGTTTCTGAGAAGACTAAAGTCGTTGTATTCGGTGCTGCCGCTACATCTCTCCAAGGTGGATCCGGCAGAGTCGACACTGCACTAGCTAATGCTGGTTTCGACGTTTACCCTACTGTATATAATGAGACTAACGTAAAGAATGGTATAGATACAAGAAACTTTGATTTATTCCATGATTTAGCAGTTGTTGTATTAAAACGTGGTGGTGGTGAAGGATCAGATTTATCTGCACTCACTAACGAAGTAGCAGTATTAGAAAATGCAATTCCTATGCCAACAATTGGTAGTAATGTTGCTTTAGTTAAAGGCACAGTTCTAACTACTGCAGAAGGTGAATATTATTCACTTAGTGCTAACTTAGTATCTGAAGCTTTAACTAATGAAGAACTTAGTAATGCTTTGAATAAAGCTACACTAATGTACCCAGATTCATTCCTACATGCATCACTTGGTATGAAAACTGATGGTTTATATTATAAACATGGCCAACAACTTACTAATGATGAATATCGTATGATTGAATTCGCTAAAGCTAATTTCACTGATGTAGTAGTATTGTTAAATACTTCTAATGCAATGGAAGTCAAGACTTTAGACGAAGACCCAGAAATCAATAGTATTTTATGGATTGGTAGACCTGGCCAAAATGGTATTGAAGGTGTTGCAAAGATCTTAAGTGGTGAAATCAACCCATCTGGTAAACTTGCTGATGAATGGTTCGTAGACTTCACTGCAGATCCAACTTGGTATAACTTTGGTTCAAACAACCAAAATGACGCTGGCTCAAATACTTATGTTCTTGCTGATGGCAAAGCTGCTCACTCTGCAGGTCTACATGGTATTGACTACGAAGAAGGTATCTATCTTGGCTACTTATATGCTGAAACTGTATATGCAGAAATCCTTGATGGAAATCTAACTGTTGATCCATTAACAGGAGATGCTCTTTATGGCGCTACTCCAACTGAAAAGGCTGACTGTTGGTATGAAAATACTGTAATGTATCCATTTGGATATGGCCTATCTTATACTGAAAAATTCGAATTCGATATTCTCAGTATGACATATCAGTACAATGGAACATATGAATTAATTGATGAAATATTAGATGCTGATCTTGTTTCATCAACTATCGGACATTCTCAACCAGTTAAAGAATTAGCTATCAAAGTAAGAGTTTATAACAGAGGCACTGTTAAAGGCAAAACTCCTGTTCAAATCTATGTAAATGCTCCATATAAAGGCACTGTTGAAAAAGCCGCTGTTAAACTCATTGGATTTGAAAAGACTTCAATGATTAATCCTAAGGGATACAAAGATGTGACCGTTAAAGTAAACTTCCAAGATATGGCATCTTATGACTATCTTGGTGCAACTGGACATAAAGGATATGTATTAGAAGATGGTGATTACCATATTCTCGCTACTGGTTCATCTCACTATAATGCCGAAACTGATGATTCAAAAACATTTACAATCGACGATTTAGCATATCAACAATTAGATGACTTCAGTGATAATCCAATCTATAACTTATTCTCTAAAGAAAACGGTACTAACTATTCATTAAGAATGAATGATGCTGACTGGAATGAAGATGGAGCAGTTAATGCTAGTGATAAGATCTTTACAGAAGAAATGACTCAATTATCTAGAGCTGATTTTGCTGCAACATTCCCTAAACCTGCTGTAACAGGCGGTATCATTGGAACAACTCCAGTTGCTAGTATTCCTGAATACAATAAGGCTAATTCTTACGCTGTCGATACTTTATTCAAAGTTACTGTAAAAGGTCAATCATCACTTTCAGGTAGTACTCCAGATCAAATCACTTATTATAGAGTTACTACAGCTATCGAAGCTAATGCTGATTCATATGCAGAAAATGTTCAAGCTGTAACTCCAGATTTAATCGGTGGACTTGTTGCAACTGGACTCTTCGCAGATATGATTGCTTACTGGGATACTTATAACCTTGATACTTTTGTTGAAACTCCTGCATTCAGTGATACTACATATTATACTGTTGGAAAGAACGTTAAATATACTGATGGCAAGATTTATGAATTCGTAAAAGCTCATGGTCCAGCTCCAGATATTTCACCTGCAAATTCTTATGCTGTTAACGCTACTGGTAACTATCAAG
>ONMY01000105.1 GCA_900318975.1 uncultured Bacillota bacterium
GGAAGTTATACATTTAGAAGAGTTTCACCAGGAAATTACACTATGATCGCAGAGTACAATAATCAAGAATACACAGTAGGTAATTATAAGGTAAACGGATCAAATTCAAATGAAGATATTGATTTTGTTGTAGCAAGTTTAAACGGAAGAGAAGTTGCCTCAACAAATACAATAGAAGTTACGAATTCTAATTTATATAACATAGATTTAGGATTAGTATTGAAAAATGATTTTGATTTAAAACTAACACAAAAAATTAAGAAAGTTACAATATCGAATCCAAATAATGATGCAAGAATTTATGAATTTGATAGTGATATTGTTAAAGTAGAACTTTCAAATAGAAACTTAGATAGTAATACAGCATTAATTGATTATGAATTAACAATTACAAATAACGGTAAAATATCAGGATATGTTAAGAAGATATTAGATACATTACCAGCAGGATTTGATATACCACTGAACTTAAATGATGGTTGGTATACAAAAGACGGTAAAGTATATTCAGAAAGCTTAGCAAATACTGAAATAAAACCAGGAGAAAGTAAAACAATCCCATTAACCTTATCTTATAAAGTTAATGGAGAAAACATAGGTACATATAGAAATATCGCTGAGATAGTAGAAACAGAAAATGCACAAGGATTAGCAAATAAGAAAAATTCAAACACATCATCAAGTGCAATAACATTTATGTTAGCAACTGGACGTGAAGCGGCAACGATAACAGCTATAGTAGTTATTTCATTAGCAGTAATTGCTGGTGGAATAGTAGTAATAAAAAAATATGTAGTAAAGAAAATATAGAGGAAAGGAGGAGAAAAATGAAGAAAAAATTAAAAGTAAGAACAATACTTTTAACGATTGTATTTCTTGTAGCAATAGGGCTATCGGTTACATGCAATGCGGTAAGATTTGAAGTGGTACATCCCATCTTTCAATCATATGCAGATTGGTATGCAGCACTAGCAAGAAATCCAGAATATGACTGGTCTGACAATCAAAATGGAATATATAATAATTTTTGCAATGATGCAAAAAAACTATATTTAGTAGATTGGAGTCTTCCTTTTTATTCACATTTAAATGAATATTATTCGCAGACAGCTCCGACATACTACAATGTCGAAAGTGGTTGTATGGTCAACAATTATAATATTGAAGAAGGTGGTGGACTATCTTATGGTTTAGGATCTTCACTAGATATAGAAGGATATGAATTAGGTGCCGGTGGTGGCTATGATGAACCTGGCGTAGGATATGCAAGATGGTTAATTTCTAAATTAGGACTAGAAGCAGAAATGATGGAATCAACAGAATCTGATGCGCATAAGTCTATACAACTTTTAACATGGATTTCAGCTCTATGGGGAGACTTTTACGATGAAGAGAAAAATTATAGTGCTGTTGTAAATCCAATGTGGACATATGGATATTTAGATAATTATGATATAGCTAGGCGCGGAAAAGAATATGCAGAATTCTGGTACGGAATTTATTTGAAACTAAGCGATCCTGAAAAACCTTTTAAATGTTTGTCTACAGAAGACGATGTACATGTATATGTGGATCAATCTGCAGGAACTATTACTGCAGGACCATATTTCTTAAAGCTGGACACAAAAGGAGAAACTTTTATCGAAGATGAAAGAACTTTTTATAATGAGTTATCTAAGAAAACGTTAGATAATTATCCGGGGCTAGCTCTTACTGAAGATACATTATTTGCAAAATTTTTAAGTATCGATAATGTAGCAGCGGATGGAAAACCTTGGTTTATTAATAAAAATGGTAAGAAAATTAATTTTCCGAATTTTGTGGATAGGGAACCTTTTTATATAAGATTTAAACCAGCAAACGATGGATATATTTCAGAAATAAATATAAAAAACAAAGTTCCAGAGATAAAATGCCAATATTATAATCGTTTTTCAGGAGGAAAAACAGAATTTGAAACGACTGAATTCGGATACGAATACGCAACTGTAACAGGAACAATTAAATTGTCAGACAATGAAGAAAATCCTGCTAATATGTATATATTAGATCCAAGAATTAAATATCCTAGTCCATCAATGTTTAATTCTGCAACAAGTGCAGAAATTCAAGTGAATGCGAACAACATGAAATGGGGTCTGGGTAAATTCACCCTATATGGGTCTGACATAGTAATGTACCCTGACACCTCTACAGGAGAGGTTAAGGCTTCACCAGTCCATGTAAGCACCGAACAGGTTAAACGATATTTGACTGGAGATTATGAGTGGGCAAGATCACTTCCTGCAAAATACATCCGTCCAACACTAAGGTACAGGGAAGATGAATTTCCAGAAGGAGATCCAGCGCACGATAGCGGATATAAAGCAGGGGATGAATTTGATTCGTGGGAAGAGGATACATCATGGGCTCTTGAGGATGAAGGCAGATATTATAATAAAATATCAAATATTATTTTATATGCAGAGCACAATAATTGTAGTGTTGATTGGGAAAATGACTTCAACTGGATGGAAGAGAAAATAGTTGAGAAGTTAATAAAAGATCAGGATACTTGGGATTGGAAAGGAGAATTCTACGATTTTATGCTAGGAGGTCATGCTCTTTGGATAGACCCTATTATCA
>ONMY01000107.1 GCA_900318975.1 uncultured Bacillota bacterium
AGACGATTATTCAAAAATTATTATTTTCTGTCATGGAATGGGAGGTGGATACCTCTCATATATGACTGAAATAGGTATCTTAGTAGATAATGGTTTTTTAGTTCTTGCCTATGACTATAGTGCAACTTTTTCATCAAGTGGTGAAAGCTTAATGGGCTTTTCTCTTCCACTAGTAAACCTAAAAAGTGCGTATAACTATATAAAATCAAATGATTCATTAAAAGAAAAAACTATATCAGTAATGGGACACAGTTGGGGTGGATTTGCTGCGCTTAATTCATTAAATTTATTTAATGATATAACACATGTAGTTGCGCTTTCAGCGCCACTATCATATAAAGCTATGAATAAAGAAAACTTTAAGCTACTAAACCCAATAATATATCCATCTATTTTAAAACATGAATGTGAAATATTTGGTGATATTGCAAAAGTAGATGGACTAAATGTTATAAATAAAGATTCAAAACTCCTATCCGTATATTCAACTGATGATAATACTGTCATCGATAAATATAATTATCTACCACTTAGAAAACATGATCATAATAAGAATCACTCAATGATTATTATGACCGATAGAAAGCATAATCCAACATATACTAAAGCTGCAGTAGAAAAACTAAACGATCTCTTTAGTAGGATTACAAAATATAAATCTGAAAACAAAACACCAGCTGAAATAAAAGAACTTCTTAAGGATATCGAGTGGGAAAAAGTAGTCGAACAAGATATGGATGTTTGGAATAAAATTATCGATTTTTTAAATTCATAAAAACTTAATATCAATATTAAAAATTGATATTATCATTTAATTTATATATAATAATGTAGTACGAGGTAAATATATGAAAAAAATATTTTATATTTTTATTAGTTTAATTATGATATTTCTAGTTACTGGTTGTATTAGCACTGTATCAATTGGATATTATAAAGATTCTGATAAATATTTAGTTGGATCACAGGAATATACTGGTGAACTTTCAACACTTGATGTTGATTGGGTTAGCGGTACACTAACTTTAATAGAAGATGAAACTTCTGAAAAAATTACCATAACTGAAGAAAATGATTTAGAAGATGATAAAAAAGTTCATTCATATTTTAATAATGGAACGCTTTATGTAAAATTCGCAAAATCAGGACTACATGCATCAATCGATAACAAAAAGAAGAACTTAGAAATTAGATATAAAGATGTTAAAACTCTACTTGTCACACTTACTAGTGGCGAATGCAAGGTAAATAAAATTAATGCAGAGGATTTTAAGCTAGTTGTGACTAGTGGATCATTTAAGGCAGATGAAATAACATCTAAAGATGTTAGAATCACTCTTACAAGCGGAAGTACAACTATAAATGAACTTTCAACTGAAAGTTTGTCATATAACCATACATCAGGATCTTGCTATATGTCTTTAAAAAAATGCGATAATGCATCATTTGATATGACAAGCGGAAGAGTTGAACTTGAAATCAGAGATGATATCGCAACTAAAGTAGTATTTAAGAAAGTTAGTGGAAGCCTAAAGAGCGATAAGACATTCACAAAAGTTGGAAATGAATATACATTTGGACCAATGGACAAGGAAGTTACATCTAATATTGATTTTGATGTTACAAGTGGCACACTTGTGATTAAATAGAGAGGCACAAATTTCACAAGCCCTCACGAATCATAATAATATAAATATTTATAAGAAAAGCTGGTTTATCCAGTTTTTCTTTTAAAAACTTGTAAATTACTCAATCTAGTGCTATTATTCATTATGGTTTAATCCCACGAAGTTCGGCCTCTAAATCCTTCGCGTAATAAAATAAAACCAAGGAGAAAATATGAAAAACAATAATAAAAAAGGGAATAAGCTTTCCCTTTCCTTTAATGAAACGTTAATTCTATTTAGATCTATTCCATCAATAGTTGTTGCCCTTTTTGTTATGTCAGTAATCGCAATGAATATTCTTGCGAATAAAACCATAGTTCAAACTGAGTATGTTGCAATTGATGGTGGAATATTAATATCATGGTTATCATTCCTCTCCATGGACCTAATTACTAAACATTTTGGTCCAAAAGCATCTAACAAGATATCAATCTTCGCAATAATCACAAACCTACTCGTTTGTTTAATATTCTATATTGTATCAATAATACCATCAGAGGCAGCTGATTATACTGCATTTAATACGA
Organism: uncultured Bacillota bacterium; assembly: GCA_900318975.1. Lineage (GTDB taxonomy): Bacteria > Bacillota_I > Bacilli_A > Izemoplasmatales > UBA1188 > UBA1188. Next base: position 2,195 of record ONMY01000107.1, read on the forward strand.
TTATAGGTGGTACATGGTTTATTTTACTTTCTAGTACAATAGCCTTTATTTCATCATCCCTCTTAAATAATTTCTTAAATTTCTCAATAGGAAAGATGTTTAAGAATAATCCTGATGGAAGATTAGCGTTCTTTACAAGAAGCTATGTCTCAACATTTATCTCTCAGTTTGTTGATAATCTAATCTTCGCAGTTATTACATTTATGTTCTTTGCACCAATCTATTGGGATGGGTTTTCATGGACATTTATTCAGTGTATTACATGTTCAATAATTGGCGCTACACTTGAAACAATACTAGGATTTATCTTTACACCAATTGCTTATAGAGTAAGTTTAAACTGGAAGAAGAATAATGTAGGCAAAGATTATTTTGAATTCATTAATAAGGAGGAATGCGTATGAATATCTTAATTACTGGATCAAGTTCTGGAATTGGTTTAGAAGTATCTTTAAGATTTTTAAATGAAGGATTCACTGTTTATGGTATTGATATTAAGAGTTCAAATATAGATAATCCAAATTATCACCATTTTATTGCTGATGTGTCTAAAATGGAAGAACTTCCAGATTTATCTAATATCAATTATATATTTCAAAATGCCGGAACACAGAATTCTCAAAATGATATCGATAATAATCTTAAAGGCACAATAAATGTAATTGAAAAATATGCATTTACTGATTCAATTAAAGGAGTACTATTAAATGCATCAGCATCTGCATCTACAGGTTTTGAATTCCCAGCCTATGTTGCAAGTAAAGCTGGAATCCTAGGCTATATGAAAAATGTAGCTGTAAGACTAACAAAATATAATGCAATCTGTAATAGTATTTCACTTGGCGGTGTAATCACTGAATCAAATAGTATAGTCATGGATGATGAAACCTTATGGAATAAGATTATGGATGTAACACCACTTAAGAAGTGGATGACAAAAGAAGAAGTTTCTGATTGGGTATATTTTCTCTTAGTAGTAAACAAATCCGCAAGTGGACAAGATTTTTTAGTAGATAACGGAGAAAAAGACTTAAATTCTACATTCGTTTGGCCAAATTATTAATTTATTTAATAATTGTTGTATAATTAATTTAGGGTATCATTATGATTATATACGGAATAATAGTCCTAACAGTTGGAATAACCATTCTAATACTATCTATCCTTTTCTTTTTAGGTCACATTAATCTTCTTCACGAATATCACAGAACTAACGTAAAAGAAGAGGATAAACTCATTTTTGGAAGAAAAATCGGTATTTCTCTTTTAATAATGTCTATAGGCATGTTATCATCTGGTGCTATAGCACTAATTAATAGTGCACTTGATACTTTAGCGCTAATATTACTTTTTGTTCCACTATTCATATCGATTATTCTAATTGTTGTCACAATCATAAAATATAATGGGAAATTCATAGATTAATAATAAATATAAAAGGAGAAAATTATGCAAAATATTTATGATTCTGTAAAGAAAATTGCAAGACCTGTAGTAATGATTGGATTACTAGTTGTTGCAGTTTTAGATTTCATTTTAGGATCGGTTAACTCACCTGGTAGTTTTATGCCATTTGTAGCTAACGGATTCACACTACTATTTGTACTTGCTCTTTATGCAATTCCAGCAGTATTATTACTTTTAAAGAAAGATAATGAAGCAAAAATCTTCTTACTAATACTTGTAGCATTCTGGGTTGTACAAGCATGTATCAATTATTTAGGCTTAGGTAGACTTATTGAAGATAATTATGGTACATCATTAATCCTCTATGGTATATTTGCCTTCATTGAGGGATTACTATTACTCACATGTGTTGTATTTTTTGTTTTAAATAAAGCATTTGGCATCAATCTTAATAAACTTTTAAATCTCTTTATTATGATTGCCTTATTATTCTTTGTATTAGTATTCGTATTCAATTTAGTTGAATTAATCACATATGAAAGCGGATGGACTGGTTACTTTAATGCATTTATAGATACTCTATTTATGCCATTTATAATCACATGCTCATTAATTCTTTTAAGTGATTCTAAGTGTGAATCTAAAAAAGAAGAAACTAACGACGAAAAAGTAGAAGCTGAATAAAAAATAATATAAATTAAAAACCACTAAGAAAGGAGGTTATTCGTGATGATAATTAATATATTTGCACTTTCATTTATAGAAAGACTTGAAAGTCTAAATAATCCTGCACAAATTATCATATCGATCGCGATAATGCTTTTTAGTGGTTTTTTATTTACGAGAATTACTAAACTTTTAAGACTTCCAAATGTTACAGCCTATATCCTTGCAGGAATATTAATTGGGCCATTCGTCTTAAACTTAATTCCAGAAAAAGTAATAACTGGCACATCATTTCTTTCTGATATTGCCCTTGCGTTTATTGCCTTTTCTACTGGTGAATTCTTTAAGATAGATGTCTTAAAGAAGAATGGTGCTAAAGTTGTAGTTATTACAATTTTAGAGGCTGTACTTGCATCTATCTTAATATTTGTATTAAGCTATCTCATATTAAAACTATCATTAACGTTCTCAATAATACTTGCAGCACTCGCAAGCGCAACTGCCCCAGCATCTACAATGATGACTATAAGAAAGACAAATGACAAAAGTGATTTTGTAGACACACTCCTTCAAGTAGTTGCCCTAGATGATATCGTATGTTTAGTTTTATATAGCGTTGCGATTTCTATCGCAAACGCCTCGAATGCAAGTGGAACTTTCAACTTCTTAGTTGATATTCTCTTACCACTTGGAAAGACTATTGGATCACTCATAGTTGGTGGACTATTTGGACTATTTTTAAAACTCCTAATGCCTGAATCAAGATCTAATGATAATAAACTAATTATCGGTGTTGCGACTCTCTTCACATTCTGTGGGCTTTGTGCAATCATCGATACATCACCACTACTTGGCTGTATGGCAATGGGAATGGTATTTATAAATATCGGTGGTAATCCTAAATTCTTTAGACAGATGAGCTATTTCTCACCACCACTCTTATTACTATTCTTTGTAAGAAGTGGTGCCAATTTCAAACTAGATGCTCTATTTAGAGCTGAGGGAATTGGAGCACTTTCTGTACCACTATTCTTAGTTGGAATATTATATTTCATAATTAGAATAATCGGTAAATATGGTGGTGCATATCTTGGAAGTCTCACCGTTAAAAAGGATAAGAATGTAAGAAATTATTTAGGCCTTGCCTTAATCCCTCAAGCCGGTGTTGCAATCGGTCTTGCAGCACTGGGTGCTAGAAGTCTTGGTGGAACAATGGGAGAAGATTTAGAGACTATAATTCTTGCATCAAGTGTCCTATATGAACTAATTGGACCTGCATGTGCTAAACTCTCATTATATCTTTCTAAATCATATTCATCTAATCTAGAAGATTTAACTGAAGTTGCGGCTATCGATTCAAGTGGAAACGCTAAGAGCGATGTTGAACTCTTAATAGAAAGAATAGATGAGATTAAGAAGACTCAAGAATTTAGAGAGATTACACCTGAAGAAGAAGCTTTCACGGAAGCTTCAATAGAAAACTATTACAACAATGAAGTCTATCAAAGAAACAGAAAATGGAGGAATAGAAGATGATATTTTATGTTAAAGACGCACTAGGAAGCCTTCTTGGCGAATGGGCAGAAAATGTTACAGTTGGTAGCGTTATCCTAAGATTAATGCTTGCATTAATATTTGGTGCAATAATCGGTAGTGAAAGATCTACAAAGCGTCATGCTGCTGGACTTAGAACTTTTATACTTGCGATGTTTTCTGGCACAATTGCGATGCTTGTTGATTCAGTGCTTGAAAATGGATTATATCTTGTAAGTGCATCTGTAGTAATCGGTCTTGCGATTATGGCCACAAACACAACCATTTTCTCATCACGTAGTCAAATTAAAGGTATTACGACATCAGTAGCCCTTTGGGTATCTGCGATAATCGGTGTTACAATTGGTGCAGGACTTTATGTTATAAGTATAATTAGTTTTGTGTTATTAGTATTAAGTATATCTTTATTCCCAACCTTCGAACAATACATGAAGAATAGATCAAATCATTTTGAAATACACCTAGAACTAAAGAATGCATCATATTTAACTAATTTTATTGATACAATAAGAAAACTAGGATTAAAGATAGATGATATCGAATCTAATCCAGCATATTTAAATAGTGGTTTAAGCGTATACTCAATGGCTATTTCAATAAGTAGTGAAGAACTCAAAAAATATAAGACTCATACAGAAATAATAGAAGC
>ONMY01000247.1 GCA_900318975.1 uncultured Bacillota bacterium
CGCCTCCTTCTGCGTGGGCACTTCGCGACAGGGAACCAAGGACTGGGAAGATAAAGAAGGAAAGAAACATGCCACGGAGTGGTGGACAAGAAATGTTTAATTAAGTTATACTACAATGAAAAAGTTAGTTATATTATTAATATTTTTATTCGCCTTGCCGACTATTATCCGCTTACTTATAGGCGGATATATGACGTTCTCAGCATTTGCTGAAGTTATTAATAATCATTGGTTTTGGGTTTATCTAATCTGTTTTATTATTATATCATTAATTATTATATATTGCTTTGGTATAATAAAACAGAGCTATCAACCATTAGAAGATAATTCAAAATCCTCATTTTGGCAGATTCTTACAAATGTGTTTTTGGTACTTTTCACTTTTTGGATGGGCATTTTTGTTCAAGATCTTATTGCCTCCAAAAACGAAGAAGTCAATAACAAATTACTATCTTTTCAATATATAGATCGCATACATCCTGATTATAAGAAGGTTTTTGACAATGACATCTTTTCCAATTTGTTAGTATTTGCGGATGTGAATAATAATCACAACAAGAAGTTGCAGGAGCATTTAAAAAAGATGGAGGAAGACCCATTTTTCTATGAAGATTCGCTTAAAGAAGATAGCTTGATTTACCATAGGTTTCAACTAAATTATGTGCAATATTTATTATCAAATAAAAAGGAGATAATAGAATTGTCAAAATATCATGATTCGATAATGGCTGACTATAAATATTATTTAACCAAAGAAATGTTTGATTCTATTTCAGTCATGAATGAAGCTAGAAATATTTGGATTTCAACAATTGAACTTTTAGATGATTCTACTAGAAAAGATAATATTCCTTTTAGCGTAATTACCAAAACTTTAGGATATGAGGATACTTTATGTGAAGCCAAAGAGATTGCGTACTTTGAAAATAGTTTAAAACACAAATATCTTCTACACTCTGGGAAATTTATGTCAAACTATGAGTCCTTGGTCGATAAAATGAAAGAAATGTATCATAATGCTAAGTCGGGACGAAATTTATCTTTGTCATTTTCTGACGAAGTAAACAATCCTATTTTGCTAAACGATACAGTGTTATTCAAAGATAGCCTGACATTTAAAGACTTGATTTTGAAATCTATTCCATATGATTCAACATATAAATCGGCTATTACTCGTGAAGCGTTTCATGCGGCATTGGATTTGTTCTCTAATAAAGATTTCTCACAAATCTCTCTCCTCAATTGTTTAGCCAATTATATTGCCCAAGATGGTTTGATAATGATGACAGAAATGGCTGTCTTAAGGGAAAATAAGAACAACTTTTTCAACAACTATGTAAAACCATTTCTTAAGAACCCAGTGCAGACTTTCGCTATCACATTAGTGATTATTTTTATTTTTAGTGCAGTCATCATTAGATGCATATCTCCAGAGAAGATAAATCCCAAGATAGATAAGAATAAATACGATGAAATAATTCGAAAAAATAAAGAACTAAATGATCTTATCATTTTCAAAGATAAGGAAATTTGCCGTCTGAAAGAAGAACAAAAGAAATCTGAAGAAGCGAAATCTATATTAAGAAGCGAAATCCAAAGCAGAGATTCACATATCGATAATTTAGAAAGTATCATTCATGAATAAACTATGGCGAACCAGCAAGAACGTGCAGAGTTGCACAAGACAATATGGAAGATAGCGAATGACCTGAGGGGGTCGGTGGACGGATGGGAATTCAAGGCCTACGTCCTTCAGGATGAAATCGGCCTTCAACTGGATTTATCCGAAACCTGCTTATGAGAAAGTATGAACTAATTAAAAATTAAAAACATATAATAATGGAAAGAAAAGAACTTGCTCAGAAGGTGTTGCGTGAGTTGGACTGTCCAACTATACCTTGTTGCGTTAGTTGCTACTCAGCGGAATATAGCGAAGTCTTTCCCCTTTCTATGGGTGAGGAAAGTGTTAGATATCTTATCAAAGATAAAATATCAGATCCATCAATACTGGAAGGGCTAGAATTTTACAAATGCACATTGCAAGATTTATGTGATGAGGTTGTGTTATCTTCTATTGATGATGATGGCGAATTTGAGTACGAGAGTGAAAGTCCAGCAGCAGAAAACTACATCAATAGCTTGGCCCTTCTCATTAATCGCATTCTCGATGGAACAATAACCGAAGACACTATTGATGATTATCTGAAGTATTTCTCTGATGGCGATTTCGATAGCGAATTAGAAGACCCTCTAAA
>ONMY01000228.1 GCA_900318975.1 uncultured Bacillota bacterium
CAATGATTGATGCACATTATATCGAATGGGTATCAATGGAAACAAAATTTGGTAATCAAAGAAAAGTATTAAAACCAAATGATGAACCAAAAGTGGTATTCCCACTTCTTGAAGGTGATGAAGTTAAGGCAGTTTATGCATACTGTAACCTTCATGGACTTTGGAAAGCTTAATTTATTAAAAAAGGAGAACTTAAAAAATATATGAAAACTTACAAATGTAAAGTATGTGGTGAAGTATTCACAGTAGAAGATGGAGCTACACCAGTATGCCCAAAATGCAAAGCAAAAGGAGAAAAATTAGAAGAAGTTATGAAAAAGAATCCATATGAAGGAACCAAAACTGAACAAAATCTACTAGCTGCATTCGCTGGTGAATCTCAAGCAAGAAATAAATACACTTATTTCGCATCTAAAGCTAAAAAAGAAGGTTTTGAACAAATCGCTGCATTATTCTTAAAGACTGCAGACAACGAAAAAGAACACGCAAAACTCTGGTTCAAAGAATTAAATGGTATCGGATCAACTGCTGAAAACTTAGAGGCAGCCGCAAATGGTGAAAACTATGAATGGACTGATATGTACGAAGAATTCGCAAAAACTGCAGAAGAAGAAGGTTTCCCTGAACTCGCAGCTAAATTTAGAGGTGTTGCCCTAATTGAAAAACATCATGAAGAAAGATATCGTGCACTTTTAAAGAATGTTGAAATGCAAGAAGTATTCAAGAAGAGTGAAGTAAAGGTTTGGGAATGCAGAAACTGCGGTCACATCGTAGTTGGCACAAGCGCTCCTGAAATCTGCCCAGTTTGTGCTCATCCACAAAGCTATTTTGAAGTAAACGCTGAAAATTATTAATTTAATTTAACTATAAAAATACCACGTTCATTGAATGTGGTATTTTTTGTATAGATTTTATTGTATAATTAAATTAGAAATATTGTTTTAAAGGAGAATCTTTAATCATGAAAAAAGAGAGAAACAGTATCCTAGGACTCATAATAAGAATAATCCTATTTTTAATAGGACTCACACTAATGGTATTTTTAGTTGATTTATTAAATCTTAAATTATTTGGAGTTATTCTAGTACTTCTTGTATATTCAATCTTTGGATTTGTACAATACTTTATTAGAAATAAGAATATCGCAGTAAGGTTCTTATCTACTTTAGTTACAGTAGTACTTTTAATGCTTTCTATAACTATTTCTAAAGTTAAACCATCATCTATTAGCGCTCTTTCATATAAGAAAGAAGAGACTGAAGTAGTGCACCTTGAAAAAGGAGATATAAAGGGCGTTATCACAAGCGATAATAAGGTTGAAATATTTACTGGTATTCCATACGCAAAGCCTCCAGTAGGCAACCTAAGATGGAGGGAACCCGAAGATGTAGATAGTTGGAGTGGTGTAAGAGATTGTTCAAACTATGCTCCAAAAGCGATGCAAGCATCTTCAAACTTTCCACTTTCTACAGCTGAAGATATTTTCCTGGAAAAATCATGGCATCCGCACCTTCTTCCAAAAGAAGACCAAGAGATGAGTGAAGATTGCCTTTATATAAATATTTATAAACCAAAAGACGCAAATGAAAATACCCCTGTAATCGTATTCTTCCATGGTGGGTCACTTATGAGTGGTTCAACTGCATTCACTGATTATAATGGAATAGAATATGCGAAAGAAGGAGTAATATTTGTTCAGGCATCATACCGACTTGGCGTATTTGGATATTTAGCACTTCCTGAACTCAAAGCTGAATCGCCAAATAATACGACAGGTAACTATGGTCTACTTGATCAAATAAAAGCGCTTGAATGGGTAAATAAGAATATCGATAAATTTAATGGTGATAAAAATAATGTCACAATCGCCGGTGAATCAGCTGGGTCTTCATCAGTATCAGCACTCTGTGCATCACCTCTTGCGAAAGGATATTTCAAAAAAGCGATTGGTGAATCATCATCCACAGTCCTTAAAAACCCACCACATACATTTAGAACTCTTGAAGATGCCTATAAGATGGGTAGTGATATCAAAAAAGAATTTAACTGTACAACCTTAGAAGAATTAAGAGCGCTAGATGCTAAAGAATTAATAAAGACAAAATATAAAAACTCTTCAATGACAGTAGATGGATATGCCCTTCCAAAAACACCATATGAAATCTATTTAGCCGGTGAACAAAACGAAGAAATACTCCTTAATGGTGTAAATAGAAATGAAGCTGATTGTTTCTTAATCCCAGAATACCTATTCTCATTCCAAGCTATGCCAAACTTAAGTAACTTTGAAGAAAGATTAAGAGAAGTATTTAAAGATAAGACAGACGACTTAATTGCCCTATATAATGGCAGTATTAAGACAGATAGCGATGCCTATAAAGCATTTATGGAAATTATATCTACATACTGGTTTGTATACCCTCATGAATCTTGGTCTAATATGGCATATAATTCAGGCACAAAAGTATATAGATATGTATTCACAAAAGAAAA
>ONMY01000157.1 GCA_900318975.1 uncultured Bacillota bacterium
GAATTTCCTGTATCCATTGGTTTAATAGTTATTTCAAATCTATTTCCAACAGCTGATTCTGTAAACTTAATTCTATCATATGAAGAATCTTCATCATTATCATTTCTATTTAATACATAGAAGTATACAGTTTCTAATTCTCCATCTTCATTAGAATCGATACCAAATGCATAACCACTATATAAAACCTCAGAAACTAGGATATCTCTTGAACCGTGTTCAACAGATACTAAAGTTGTCTTTTCTGCTTCTTCTGTTAGACCTAATAATTTAGCTGTATAAGTCTTACTGAAGTCTGCAGATTCAATTGGTACTGAATTAGCATCTAAGATGTTAAATCTTAGTTTATAGATATTATCTGTACCAATTTGATATGGATTTGATGAATAAACACCTTTTTCTTTATTTAAGTATTTAGTTGAATCCATACTTAATCTTGAATATTCATAATAACCAGAACTGATAGAGAAACCTGATGTGAGTTGTGTTATATGAAGTTGATAATAGTTATATGCTAGATCTTTACTACCAGATACAAGCACATATCCACCAACTTGTGGGTTGAATGTGAGTTTAGTGTAAGATCCTTCAACAGCAATTGAATTTGTGTTAAATTTATCACTTGATGAATAGAGGATATTTGCATCACTCATATTAAATGAATAAACACCACTAAATACATAGTATGAAGTATATGTCTTATCATTTAATGTTAAATCATACTTGAATCCACCATTTGATGGAAGTTCATGTTTAGTAACATTATTCATAAGAAGTGAATATGCATCATTCTTAACGAATTTAACACTTATAGTCTTAGATTCTTCTAATACTTCATCATCAGCACTAATAATGAAGAAATAGATATAACCAGCCTTTTCAGCTACGTTTGGAAGGCTCTTTAAAGCATTATAAGAACCATCATTATTTCTTGTGCCACTCTTGTATAAATCTACTACTACATTTTCATATCCACCATCACTTAGGTCAAATGTTACTTCTGTTGTATAGTATGCATAGATTGTATATGAATTTGTGTTGTTTTCATTGTAGATATCATTGATATCTAGAAGTCTATCAAGATTAGTTGTTGTGTAGAAGCCTTTAAATGTCTTACCTGGGCATTCCATATCAAGAGCAAGTTGTACTTGGCTTAAGATTACTTCATTTAGATTGTATGCTTGACCAGATACGATATTTGTACCAGCAACTACTTCATATTCATACTTAGTTTCAACTAATTCGCCTTCTTTAAATATTACAACGCTTACTGTGATATCGAATCTTTCCCAAATTGCATAGAGTGTTATTTCGCCAGTATTTACAAGGTTAATAATTTCGCTTTGATCAGTATACGATGTACCTGTACCATCTGCCTTAGTGTTCCATGATACAAATCTATGATTTAGATAAGTAAATGCATTCTTTGTGAGTGATTCAGTAACATCATATGTGCATTCTTTATTAGCCATTTCACCTGTTGCAGATTCACTATTCTTATTGAATACTACTGTGTATTTATTTGGAGTATAGATTGCATATAATTTTTGATTACCATCAACATTATATGTACTACTTGTGGTGATTTTTGTACCTGTACCATCAGCTTTAGTATTCCATTCCTTGAATTCATATCCAGTCTTAGTTGGAGTATTTAAGAGTTTATAATTATCACCATAACCGATTGATTCACTTTCAACATCTGATCCACCATTTGGATCAAATGTAATAGTATAAATATTCTTTGTCCAAATAGCATAGAGTGTTAATGTTTCATCAAAGATTTCATAAGTTTCACCTGGAGTATAAGTTGTACCTGTGCCATCAGCTTTAGTATTCCATTCTTTGAATGAATATCCAGTGAGTGAATAACCATTTTGTCTTGCAGTGAATGAATGTGCTTTTTCAATAGTAGTATTGTTTACTGTACCAGTCGCAGATTCATTATTCTTATTATAAGTAATAACTTTATTTGTCTCTTCATATTTTGCATATAAAGTTACTACTCCATTATCTACTTGAGTTA
>ONMY01000169.1 GCA_900318975.1 uncultured Bacillota bacterium
CTTTTGCTTCACAGGTGACAGATTCTTCTCTAGAACTGGTGATTCTAATTTTTCCACTAGAAGAAGTGCTTGGATTAAAAGAACAGAGATAGGAATTATTTTCACTTAAAAGACTATCCGCACTGATGTCGATTAAATAACCACTAGAAGAACCGTGGCTAACAAAATCTTTAGGATCGAAATCTATAGTGGGAATATCTGAACCACCGCCTCCAGAAGATTGACCGCCACAAGAAGTCATCAGCACACCAAATAGGCTGACGAGTGGAATAAACATTTTTCTGAATGCGTGTTTCATGATGATACCTGCCTTAAAAATTACTCTAATATGTTGGAGCTAGTGTAAATGTATGTAGACAAAGAAATATTCAAATATGCTCTTTGCTTTTTTGACATAACCTAGCCTCCTTTAATTATTCTATGTATATACGCGCGTATACACTATATCCGGGTTAATTCCCGGATTTATATGTTAAAAAATTTTACTCTCACGTGAAAAAAAGTCAACTTTAATGACTGGGAAATTAGTAAACAAAATTGACTAAATAATTAATTATTTAAAAATATTTAGAAAAATGGACACAAAATATTATAGATGCCGATAAATTGAATGATGGCCGCTACTAATATAAATAGGTGAAAATAAGTATGAAACCACTTATTCTTTTTCCCGATAGCGTACGAGATAGCCCCGATCGAATAAACAACACCGCCAATTAGGATGAAAAGAAATACATTTAGGCTCATCACTTGTTTAAAAGGATAGAAGAATATTACTGCCCATCCTTGAATGATATAAATGATATAACCAACTAAGTCACATTTCTTATTTCCTAGTCCTAAAATCGTGACTAAAAATCCGATAATCGCAAGTGACCATTGAATGACAATTAAGGCAGTCGAAATATTATAATCAGAGATCGCTCTTAAGCATATTGGAGTGTATGTTCCAGCAACAAATAAGTAGATATCGCAATGATCAATTACGCGACAGACTGCGCGTATTTTGGTATTTTTAGGGCTTGAATGATATAAAGCTGAGTTCATGAAAACCATGAACATAAAAATAAAATAAATATAAAAAGGATATATGTATTCAAATGTCAAATTGTACTTCACATTTAGACTAATGAATATCGCTAAAACGATTAAAGAAAAAACCGCTCCTGCTAAGTGAGTTAATGAGTTCCATATTTCTTGTTTATGTGTATAGTTAGGTAATGTTTTTTTCATAGGATTAATACTATACAACTATGTTTGTCCAAAAACAAAAAAATATGTGCTTAGGTCGATACTTTTTTTGCACATATTCATTTTGTCTTATTCGATAACTACAGGGTGTTGTTTAGACAATAAATCATTAGCTTGTTTTATTGTAAATACATGCATATTAGCATTTTTAAATCCTTTTTTATCATTTGTCACTATTCCATCTGCAAGTATTTCTTGAGCTGCTATGATTTGTAATTCATCTTCATAATCACTATTATCCGAATATAAAGCTTCAATTGCTGCATCTGCAGAGGTGTCACAAATTTTTGTAACCAAGTTATATATTTTTATTTGAACGTCTCTAACAATTTCCTCGTTATGAACATATTTATGTCCTAAATATCCAATGTCCCTTAATGACATTGAAGTAATATATATTTGGTTTTTGTTTTTATGACAATAATCAAAAAAGCGTTCAGCCTCATCTGCGTTTTCATCATTTCTAAAGAAATAATCAATAAAAATATTAGTATCTACTAATAGCCGCATTTTTTTGCGATCTCCTCGCTTAAAGCTTCTTTGTAGTCTTTGCCGTCATAATATTCTGAAAAACACCCTTTTAATTTTTTAAATTCGATATAATTCCTGTCTCTAGGATTTGTTAACACAGAAATAATCTTTCCGTTTTTTGTAACACATACATCTTCTTTATTAGATAATTCAAGATAGTAACTTAGATTATTTTTTAATTCCGTAGAAGTAACTCTGCACATTATTTATCACCTCAAAAATATTGTACAATAAAAATACTATCAAATGTTCATTTTTTTCATAACAAATTGTACGTATTTATTTGGCCTTTTATTCAGCCTTATTGTCTTTATCGTCGTTTTTGAATAACACCTTAATATTTTTATATGGACCAAACAGAGTCAACGTATCACCTTTTTTGATCACTGTGTCTTTACTAGCGTAAATATAATTATCGCCACGCTTAATGATACCAATAGTAATACTATAACGATCTTTTAAATTGGCGTCGATAATCTTAACACCCTCTAATACTTCAGGAACTTCATCAATATAGACTTCCACTAAAGCGTTAGAGCCATAATTATTAATCAAATTAATTTCATTATATTTTTCATTGTCTTTTGTGGATTCATCACTAACTGAGCTAATAAAAGCTTGTTTAATATCATTTAAGATGCCAAAAACAATAACAATGTCCCCTTTTCTAAACATTGTATCTTTAGTAACATCCACTATTCGTTTTCCTCTTTTAATAGAAAGAACATTTACTGAATAATTTTTAGTTAACGCCATTTCGCTTAACGGAGTGTCAACAGCAAAAGAAGGAATATAATTAAGAACTACTTCCGCAATCGCGTGCTTTCCCTGCATATCTAAAATAGTAAGATGGTTTGTGTTTCTACTCTTCTTTGAAGAGTTCAAAGCCAAGGCCTCTAAAAACTTTTGGAAATGCTTATTAATTGGAGGAATCTTTAAAACAAGCATAATTAAGAATAATCCAGAAGTGATATATAGAATGATGAAATACCATTCAGTGTATGTTTGGATTGAAAAATCAATTTCTTTAACGTTCACTAAAGTAAAGAATACGTTAATGATTAATCCCATAAATGCCACAGAGAAAATGTGACCGGTATACATACAAGTGGTAGCGATTCTTCTTCTTCGATCATCACCAGTAATAAGTTCGCTTTCGCTTGTGGTAAATCCAGTCGAAGTAAACAATGATGCTACTTGGAATTTAATTTTTTTACTAGATAAGCCAGTTAACTTAAACGCCACAGAGAAAATTTCTATCGCTAAAAGATAGAATGTGACGACCGCTAAGATAAGTGCTAATGCTAACCAAATATTCATATGTGCTATATTCTACAGTTTTACTTTGATGTTTGGAAATAAAGTTTCAAACTCTTTTGGAACTGGAGCTTTAAATTTCATTACTTTGCCTGTAAAAGGATGAGTCAAAATTAATTCATAAGCATGTAATCCAAGACGCTTAATTGGATTAGTAGGATTACCATACTTATCATCACCAATAACATTATGACCAATGTCACCTAAGTGGACTCTAATTTGATTTTTTCTACCAGAATCAATATGGACATCTAATAAAGAGTAGTTACCATTTTCTGCGATTACTTTGTAATGGGTAATTGATAATTGCCCATCACCTGGTTTTTTTGATGAATACATCATGTTCTGACTATTCTTCTTTAAGTA
>ONMY01000108.1 GCA_900318975.1 uncultured Bacillota bacterium
CATCGTTATAGAAATAAAAGCTTGCACGAGTTGTGGCACTTAAGCCTAAGAATCTATGAAGTGGTTCAGCGCAGTGATGACCGGCTCTTACTGCCACGTTTTCCTCTGCGAGTGCAGTAACTAAGTCATGTGAATGAACACCTTTAATGTTAAAGGCGATTACACTTGATTCTTCAGATTTATTATAGACTTCAATTTCTTTTAGTTTTAAGAGCTCATTTAGAGCCATATTTCTAAGTTCTAAACCACGATTTTTGATATATTCCATTCCAATTTCATTTAGGAAATCTATAGTGGCATTTGCACCAAAGATTTCAGCGATTGGAATAGTACCAGTCTCAAATTTATATGGTAGCGCTTTATATGTCACAGAATCTTTTGATACTTCATCATTCATTTCACCACCAAATTCAACTGGATCAAGTGAATTTAATAGTTTTTTCTTACCATAAAGAATTCCAAGACCAGTTGGTCCACACATCTTATGGAAGCTAAATGAATAGAAATCAACATCTAAGTCTTTTACATCAACTTTTTCATGTGGAATTGCCTGTGCTCCATCAATTGATACTATTGCGCCAACCTCATGAGAAAGTCTTACTATTTCTTTTACATCAGTCTTATATCCAAGGACATTAGATACATGTGTTAAAGCTACAACTTTTGTCTTTGAAGATAATACGCTTTTGAAGTTTTCTACCGTAATCTTTCCATCTTTAGTTAATGGAACGAAGATAAGTTTGATATTCTTTTCACGTTTTACATCTAACCATGGTAGGAATGATGAATGATGTTCGAGTTCACTTACTATTACTTCATCACCATCTTTTAAAGTTCTCTTAAGCATTAGGGCAACCATATTTAGTGAATTAGATGCACCACGAGTAAATATAACCTCCTCAGGTTTTGCATTTATGAATCTTGCGATATTTTCTCTTGATTCTTCTACTCTTCTAGTCGCATCAAGCGCAAGCTTATAAACACCTCTTTCAATGTTTACTGAATAATTTAGATAGTAGTCATTTATGGCATCTATAACTGCTTTTGGTTTCAAGCTTGATGCAGCACTATCTAAATAGATTAAATCTTTATTTTTACTATAAACAGGGAATAATTCTTTCATATATCTATTCTCCTATTGTTTTATCTAAGATTGGTTTTGTAGCATTTAAGAATTCATCATCATTTATTTCTCTTAAGATTGGATTAATTAATGACTTACAGATGATTCTAAGGGCATCATTATATGTGAGGCCACGGCTCATAAGATAATAAATCTCATTAGCGTTAATTGTACCAATTGCACAACCATGTGATGCGTGAACGTCATCACATTTTATGATTAATATTGGTTTTGCATCTATTCTTGATGTTTCTGATAGGATTAAACCTTTAATGTTTTCACTTGAATCTGAATTAAAGGTATTTTCTTCCATTGTAGAGATAGTATCTCTATTGATTACTCCATTACCATTTGATAAATAATTGAATATGCCTTCTGATTTAGTATCTTTATATAGATGATTTAATTTAAAAGCGCCTGTGATACTTGAACTGTTTGATGGGATAAATTCATAGGCATATAGGCTTGCGTTTATTCCTTTTAAATTAACTGATTTAGTAATTGATACATCAGTATCGAATGAATCAGCTGTATAGAATTTAAAGCTTGAATCTCTTTCAATATTTATTTCTACTTCATATGAGGCATTTCCGGTTGAGATGAGAATTAATTCTACATTTGAATTTTCATTAATATTAAAGAATAATTTTGATTCATTTAATACATCTAAGAATAGATGAATCTTGGTAGTAGTGTTTTTTAAAATATCAAAACTATAGTTAGGACTACTAACTATGAGTTTATATGATTCAATAGAACTTCTACCAATGATTTCTCTATCTATTAAATTAGTCATTTTTATTCACCTTGAATGCACAAGTTTCAAGAAGGGTGATCTCATCTTCGATGCCAGCTTCTCTTTTTATTGAATCAAAACCATTCTTATCGATAAAGTCCATAAGGGAAGTATCGCCTTCTTTTACGATAGTACCATTAATTAATACTACTACTCTTGATGGTTTTATATATTCATAGAGTCTATGGTAGTGAGAAATAACCATTAGACCCATATTATTCTTTTCTTTAAGATTATTGATGTTTTCAGATACAATTCTTACTGCATCTACATCGAGTCCTGAATCGATTTCATCTAAAATAGAGATTTTTGGTTCTAACATCTTCATTTGAAGAATCTCATTTTTCTTCTTTTCTCCACCTGAGAATGATTCATTTACGTATCTATCCGCAAGATCTTTATCCATTTCAAGATCTTTAATAGCTTCTTCTAGTTTTAAAGAGAATTTGTAATATGATATGAGTTTATTTCCTTTAGTTTCCTTTTTATCAAGAGCTTGTTTGATAAAATCACGGTTAGTAACACCGCTTATTTCATAAGGAGATTGCATCGCAAGGAAGAGTCCTAATCTTGCCCTCATATCAGTTGTAAGTTCAGTTAAGTTCTTTCCATCAAATTCAATTGAACCTTTTTCAATTTTATATGCAGGGTGTCCCATTATTGCATATGCAAGAGTAGATTTACCTGAACCATTAGGGCCCATTAAAGCTACAACTTCACCTTCATTTATTTCAAGGTTTACACCTTTTAATATCATTACGCCAGCTGCACTTGCCCATAAATCTTTAATTACTAGTTTTGCCATATTTTAAACCTCACAAAATGTATAATATAACAAAGTTATAAATAAATCAAACAATATGATAACAAGAAGTCATAGACTTCCTGTTAGATCATTTTACAAGTATTTTAAATATTTTATCTTGAAGTCTTTCTGGAAGTATTCCAAGAAGCTTCAGTTTAAAACTATTTTTATATCGGTATACGAGTTTTACTCTTTTCTTTTCAATTATTTTTACAAGAAGATTTACAAGTGATTCTAATTTGTTTTTGTTTTTAAGTTCTGAGTCCATCATAAATTTCATTTTTAATAATTGTTTTTCAAAGTATTTTGTGGATGAGACTAGACTATCAAATTCTTTAGATGCTTTTTCGATCATGAGAGTATTAAGTGATCCTGCCTCTATCTTTGTGACTCTAATACCTAAATAATTTAATTCTCTTCTAAGATCATCGCTGTAGCATTCAACCATCTTTTTAGTCATTGTATAATATGATTGGAATGGAAGACATGAATATCTTGCGACTTCACTAGACATATTGATGATTGTAGAACCCTTATCTAGAAAATTAAATAGATATTTGTTTACGTAGTACATGCTTAAGAAATTTATTCTTATTATCGATTCTAAATCTTCACTACTTCCTTCAATCACGGATTCCATCTTAAAGATTCCACAGAGGTTATATATGGCTTTTATTCTAACGTTATCACTTTCGATAACGTCTTTTATTTTTTCTATTTCTTTTGGATCTTTTAGGTCACATTTTAGGTATTTTACATTATCTATTCCAATGAATTTATTATCAGCTATATCTACTGCATAAACAAAATAGCCTTTTTCAATAAGGCATTTTGTAAGAGAATATCCAAGGCCACCTGATGCACCAGTAACTACTATATATTCCATCTAATAATCCTATAATTTATCGTATTCTTGGAATAGTTTTTCAATTAAATCTTCATCAGTGATTTCTATTAATTCTTCATTTTTTGCGTCGATTTTAAAAACTATACCTTCATCTTCCTCCATTCCATCAAATGGAATAGTTGGTTTTGCGATAACATAAATATCATCATCAAGTGGAATAACGGCATGTTGTTCAAATTCATGCTTTTCATCATTCTCATCATAGAGAAAGAAGTTCTCAGTTGAATTCTCATCAAGTAAAATATCGATTGCAGTTCTTTCTTCTTCCATATTTATACCTCTTTTTTATTATCTTTCTTTTTAATTGAGTTAATTATAGATACGATTAGTAATAATACTAATATTCCAAATACTACTCCTACCATATCTATTAAAAGATCTCTTATCTCGCAGGCTCTACCACTACTAAATAACTGGTGGATTTCATCACTCATTGCATAAAGTGATGAAATCGAAAAGGACATAAGGGATAACCTTAGATATGAATATGATGGCATTAGATTAATTAAAGCTAGTAGCATGAAAAATGAAAGTGATGCAAAAATAGAAAAATGAGCTAGCTTTCTTATAACAAAAGATACCTTGTCTCTATATTCTAATTTTTCATTTTCTTCCATATTATCGTAATCTTTATTAATGATTGATATTATAAAGTCAGTAATGACTCCACTTGTTTTAGATGAATCTTCACTGTTTTCACTTGAAAAGATAAATATTAACACCATTATTAAGATAATTGGTAGTAATAAAAGAAGTTTTAAATGATTAGTCTTTTTCATAAGGCTATATCTCTTTGTATTTTATGAAATTAGAGATAAACTTCATAAAATATCTTTTATTTTTAAATGATATGGTGTTTAGATGTTTTAAGATTAATAATCCTTCTTTTTTAGCATCGGTTAAGGTATTTGACTTTAATTTCATGAGCATATCATAAACTTCAAGTGCAATTTTAGTTCTTTCATCTTTAGTCATACCTTCTATTAAATTAACTGTCGCAAGAGATAATTTTTCTGCGTTTTTACTGATTCTATCAGCAGTAATAAATCTCTTACCTTCAACTATCCAACTTACCATGTTGTGCTGATATACCTTTTTTGCACTACTCTTAACGACTATTAACTTACCACATATATTATCAAACATCATTCCAACTACAGAATCAACTGGAACGATTTTTATGATTCTTGATTCAATAACTTTTAGTTTTTCCATGTCTAGATGGTATCTCATTATTCCAGTACCATCATTAGAAAATACATTTATTATTCTTGATTTAACATCTTCTTTTGCATATATTGATGCATAAAGAGCAAGCGTACCCCCTTTTGAGTGACCAGCAACATAAATCTTTTTATCCTTAAACTTTTTAGCAATTTTCTCTAAGTATTCTTTTGCGAGTACTTCTCCTCTTATAGGAAAGGTTGATACCATATTTAGGTTTTCTTGCCAGCCGATTAAAGAATCGTCAGTCCCTCTATAGCAAACAAATATAGTATCACTATCTAAATGATAAGTAATCGCAGAAAATTGGCACATCTCCTCAATGCTTATATAGTTTACATAATCAGATACTTCGATAGAGCCATATCTTTTAGTGCTTCTTATGAGATTCGCAAGTTCTACGATGTCTTTTGGAATAAAAAGACCTAAAACCATCTTATCTGGTTCTACTTCCCTAAATACTTTGGAAAGAGCACTTCTAAGAGTTGTCTTCTTTGAGATTTTGGCATAACTAAAATCAATGTAAGATACATTACAAAGTATTGTGTTATCTATTAAATTAAAAGGATCAGAAGAGAATGTTAGATCTCCTCTCCATTTTACATAATCTATTAAACTTCCCATACTATTATTTTATACCAAGTCATAAAATAATAAAACATAAGAAACAAAAAAGGACGAAGAAAACTTCGCCCTTTCATCTTATTCTTTATTAAACATTGGAGTTGATAAATATCTATCTCCACTATCAGGGAGTAATACTACAATTAATTTTCCTTTATTTTCACTTCTTTTCGCAACTTCGATTGCGGCAAAAAGTGCTGCACCAGATGATATTCCCGCAAATACACCATCGGTTTTTGGAAGTAGTGCACCAGTAGAAATAGCATCTTCATTTTCTACTGTGATGATTTCATCATAGATAGATGTATCAAGGGTATCTGGTACAAATCCAGCACCAATTCCTTGAATCATATGCTTTCCACTTACACCTTTTGAAAGGACTGGTGATGTCGCAGGTTCTACTGCGATTACTTTAACATTTGGATTCTTTTCTTTTAGATATTTACCAGTACCAGAGATAGTTCCACCAGTACCAATTCCTGCGACAAATATATCTACTTTGCCATCAGTGTCATTATAGATTTCTGGTCCAGTTGTGTTATAGTGTGCAAGTGGATTGGCTGGATTTATGAACTGCCCTGCGATTACTGAATCTTTGATTTCTTTGTGTAGTTCTTCCGCTTTTTTAATAGCGCCTTTCATGCCTTCAGCGCCTGGAGTTAAAACAATTTTTGCACCATATGCCTGTATTAGGTTTCTTCTTTCTACGCTCATTGTATCAGGCATAGTTATTATGACGTTATAACCTTTACTTATTGAAAGAGCGGAAATACCAATACCGGTATTACCTGATGTTGGTTCAATGATTGTTGAGCCAGGCTTTAAAAGACCCTTTCTTTCATAATCTTCAATTATAGCTTTAGCAATTCTATCTTTAACTGATCCAGCTGGATTGAAAGCTTCTATTTTGGCAACTAGTGTTGATTCTAAATTAAATTTCTTTTCGATGTTTGTAAGTTCTACTAGTGGAGTACTTCCAACTAGTTCATAGATTGATTTATAAATTTTAGACATATTTTTCCTTTTCTTATTTTAGTAAATATAATATGCTTTCTATTTTAATAGATAGCGCAAGTATTTTTGATGCCATCTTAAGTTCATCTAGATTTGGAAAAGATGGCGCAATTCGAATGTTCGAATTATTTGGATCTTTATGATAAGGAAACGCACTCCCAGCGGGAGTTAGTTCAAGTCCGATCTTTTTACATCGATCAACAACACTTGCCGCAATAGGAAGGCAAGTATTTAGTGATATGAAATAGCCACCATGAGGTTTTGTCCAAACCGCAAGGTTTAATCCCTTTAGTTCTTCTTCTAAAACATTTTCTACGAGTTCAAATTTAGGTCTTAGGATATCGGCATGTTTTCTCATTTGATCCTTGATACCATTTAAATCTTTAAAGAATCTAACATGTCTTAATTGGTTAACTTTATCATAACCAATAGTTGATATTTTCATTTGATTCTTGATATCTTTGATGTTCGCTTCACTTGTCGCAAGAGCAGCGATACCAGAACCTGGGAATGATATCTTAGAAGTTGATGTGAATTTATAGACGATATCAGGATTTCCTGCCTTCTTACATTCATCAAGGATTTCAAGAAGAAAATCTTGATTGTCATCATATAAATGGTGAACTGAATAAGCATTATCCCAGTATATTCTAAAATCTTTAGCTTTTGGTTTTAATCTTGCGAAGCGTTTTACAACTTCTTCTGAATATGTTGTACCATCTGGATTTGAATATTTTGGAACACACCATATTCCTTTAATTGATTCATCAGTTGATACTAACTTTTCAACCATATCCATATCAGGACCATTATTATCCATTGGAATATTAATCATTTCGATACCAAAATATTCAGTGATTGCAAAATGCCTATCATAACCAGGAACTGGACATAACCATTTAACCTTTTTAAGTTTTGACCAAGGAGTACTACCCATTACACCATTTGTCATACTTCTTGATACACATTCATACATTACATGTAGGCTTGAATTACCATAGATAATGATATTATCTTTTGGAACTTCTATCATATCACCAAGAAGTTCTTTACATTCATCAATTCCACCGAGTACACCATAATTTCTACAGTCAAATCCATCACGACATGTGAGGTCAACAGATCTATTTAAAACATCCATCATTCCCATAGATAGATTTAATTGTTCAATACAAGGTTTGCCTCTCGTCATATTTAAATTTAAGTTTAGAGCTTGATAGTTTTTATATTCAGTTTCTAGAATATCAAGTTCTTTTCTTAGTTCATCTTTTTTTAGACTACTATATTGTTTCATAGTGTACCTCTTTATTAAGCATGAAGCTTAATCATATAATTAATTAAATAAC
>ONMY01000111.1 GCA_900318975.1 uncultured Bacillota bacterium
ATTAGTTGCGATTAAATATACAATGATTCGAAGAATTAGATTTAATCCAAAGACTGATGCACTATAAATGATTTTTCCCTTTCTACTAAATACCTTAAAGTTATCTAATATATAATAAAGTATGATTGCTGGTGGGATTAATATCCATATGTAGAATGGAAGAGTAATATCTAGTGTTCTAAATGATGCATAGAATGGAAGCCATAAAATTGCACCAAATTTATCAAACGCAAACATTATTACAACAAATAGGGCAGCACTAAAGATGATATAGGAAATACTAAACTTTCTTTTTTCTAAATCATCTGGAATTCTATTAACGAATACAACTCTAATTAGAATTCCTGCGATCATTAATAATAGATTTAAGATTAATGTTATTAATGTGTAGCCTGGGAATGGATATGGACTTATGAATGAATGGTATAGAATCTTTCCAGTCATAATAGCAGTTACAACACCAATTGCACCATTAAATGCCATATAAATTGAATATAATTTAATCATCCTCTTCTTATATTCAGGTCTTCTAATTAGTCTTATTACAAAGAGGAATGATAGCATTATATCGAGTGTAATCATAAAAAGTGGAATTGATGCGATTATATAAGCATCATGTGTTCCATAGAACATATTTGAAAGATCAGAAAATAGCATATTAAATGAATAGAATGCTATAAATGAACCGATTACTCCAATAGATGATAGGAGTATTATTGCAAGTTTCTTTTTCATATTGTTACCTCCTATTCATATTCCTCATAAGTTCTAATTATTTGATTAAAACTTAATGAATTATCGTTATGTATTGTAATCTCTTGAGCACCAATTAAATCTTCATCGAAATATATTCTATCAGTTGAATTAACACCATAACATAAATATATTCCCTTATAAAGTACTCTATAGTTATTCACATGGTCATGTCCTACAAACATTGCCTTTGATGAACCTTTTTCAAGGACTTTATCAAAGAATCCACTATTGTATTTTGGACAACATACATCTTCTCTTTTTTCACCTTCTTCAAGTATGGCATCAGCATCTCCCCTTATTGCTGCATCATAGGCATCACTAAATTCTGGGACAGGGATGTGGAAGAATAAAAGAGATTCAGTTAAATGACCGTTTATTCTTGTGGTCTCATCAACGATATTTGAATACCATTCTATTTGATCTTCTTTTATATAATCATATCCAATATATGATCCATAGTGGTATCTATTACTATCAAGGAATATTAATTGTTCTTTGATGGTATCTCCATCTTTTAAATTAATTACAAAGTTTGAATTACCAAATACATCATCATCTTGTATATCTTTAAATATACAATAAGAATCAGGACTCTCAGTTAATTTATTTAAATATCTTGTAACCCATTCAACAGAAAAATAGCACTGTTCATCGTGATTACCAAATACTAAAGTCCATGGAACATTAAAACTATCCATAAATTTAAAGAATTCTTTGGCCGATGTTTTAGTCGCAAAAGTAAAGATATCACCTGTAATAACTATAAGGTCAGGATTTCCTAAGCTTATGGTTTCTTCTAGAAATTTATACTGCCTTTCTCTATCATCTTTTGCGGCAATATGAGTGTCTGTAAGCTGTAGTATTTTGAAATCGTCCTTATATTCCATTTCTAAAAAATAATCACTTGGATTATATGTTTTTCCTCTGCAACCTGAAAGAGAAAAAACAATTGATACTATAAGTATGAAAATAAATGTCTTTTTCAACTTTCTAGTTCCTCCTTTATTAAATCTATTTCTTTTTCTTGTATCTTTTCTAATAATTTACTCTTTCCAAAATGCTTACTTGCATATTTATCAATGGCAGGGAATACGACCTCAAGTATTAGTTCGATTCCAAGAAGTATTATATGAAAATGAGCATGATGTTCTGTAGGACTAAATATGAGCATCACAGCAAATACTATTACAACAATTGATTCAATAATGTTTACGATTGATAAAACTAAGCTATTAGATTTTTCAATCGCTTTTTCTTTAATTTCCCATCCCTCTCTTAAGATTGACCATGTTGACCAGATTATACATACAATTGTGAATTTAGATGGATCAGTAAGGAAGAATAGAATTATTCCAAGCATTATTATAAGTAAGTTATCGATTGCCTTACCGATATCTTCATTTATTTCTTTTAAACACAGTTTAACAATGGAATCTTCTATTCCATAAAGAAGCATTATGCTTCCAACTAGATGTGGAATATAACCAATAAGAGTTTCATTAAATATAAGTATTAATGTTCCAAGAGTTAAAAAGATAAAAAACTTGATATATTGATATGTCTTCATAAATGCTACCCATTAAATATATTAAACTTCGTATATATATTTAATTTTACATCATAAAGAGGTACTTCTCAACAAAAAACAATACCCA
>ONMY01000231.1 GCA_900318975.1 uncultured Bacillota bacterium
ATATACAGGATTTCTTGTATTACATGATTCACAGTAAATCACTTACAAGGGAACAACAGACAAAAAGGGATAAGTTGCTTGTAAGAGATTTGTCTACAGGTTTTAAAATTGGAAAGGAAGTTCAGAGTGCTAATGGTAATAAAGAAAGGATATGTACGATTCATAATCCTATAGAAGTAGTTTCATTCCTACATAAGTTTTCAGAAAATAATAATGCCCTAAAGTACACTACTCATTTTTGGGATAAAGATAAAGATGATAATTATAACTATCCTTCTTTTGAGTATTTCAAAAGCACTTATATGAGTAGCTTGAATAATGGAGATTTTAATTTGAGTCTGATGTTTGGATATAATGAGCATTTGTGGAAACTTATACGAAATTTTTTGGTTTTGGATGAACCAATATCAAATTATACATGGAGTGAATATAAACTATGTATTGGGTATAATAAGTATGTTAAGGCCTGGATGGACTCAAATCCTGGACTTCAGCCTGCAAATATGCCAATTACTGCTTTCCCCAAAGAGTTTCAACCAAAAGGATTGATTAAAGGAAAAGTTCTTTCTTATTTTAGTGATATAATAGAAATATTCAAACACTGTATAGAATTTCGTGATACTGATTTCTTGTTGTGTGTTACAAGATTATTTAAAAACTCAGATTATCATGTTGTGAAGAATGGCTTAGAAAACATGCAAGGTGTCTTTACTGATACAGAATTAGTAAAAGAAGCATTAAGTATAATTGCAGGTAATCTTAGACCTA
Source organism: uncultured Bacillota bacterium (assembly GCA_900318975.1). GTDB lineage: Bacteria > Bacillota_I > Bacilli_A > Izemoplasmatales > UBA1188 > UBA1188. The sequence continues at coordinate 769 of ONMY01000231.1, forward strand.
TGTATCCTGATGTGGAAATTAATTGTTCTTCTTATACGTTAGATGGAGCAAAAGTTGTTGAAGTCAGAATACTTCAAAAAGGATCTTTCTCTAATAGAAACATTGATGACGGAAAGATTAAGGCCGTTCCTGGTGAGGGAGATTTTTATAGGATTAAGGGAAAATTGTTAAACTTATGTGATTTTGCTGTTGAAAGCAATTTCAAAATAGGGGATGACTTAAGACATTGTAGAATAAACTATTTATCTTCAGATATTAATAAAGAAGATATCGTTTTCATTGATGATAAAGAGTGTGAAGGTTTTACTTATGTGTTAACTTTTTATGTGTTATGAATATGAGAAAAGTATTAATTCTGGACGATCGTGTTGAACGTAAAAAAGCTCACATGAGCGAGGATGCAATCAGAGTACTATTTGATTGTGTAAAACAGGGTTTCCTTACTATAATAAACGGTGAAGAATTGGAGAATGATTCTTTGTTGAATTTCCTTGCTAATTATGACCTTATTGCTATTCATCGCTCATGGTTGGTTTCCCAAAAAATGATACAAGAAGTAGTCGAATATGTTAAGAAAGAACATAAGCACCTAATTTTGTTTAGTGGTGGTATAAGTCAGTCACTCTTGATGAACAATTACACTTATGCAAGCGTTAATTCTGCAGTGTTTTATACAAATAGGCTTCCTTTTTTTGTTGAGAAGTTTGCAACTAAAGAGATTGATCAACCTCTGTTGGAGTTCTTGTATGGCGGAGCTTGGTTAATTCCAATTTATATGAAATACAGACAATTAATTTGGAGAGGTGTTGATGAAAGCGATGATGAATTTATGTTGTTTGAATCAAATTATGGTTCATGTATTAGTTTTTTTAGAGATAAGGACTTGTTAGAGTTGAATAAAGCAATTAATAGTGAAATAACTAAAATGCACGCTTTATGAATGTATTAGTTTTACATAATAATAATCTCCCATCATTTCTTTTGTTAGATGATTTATGGGGTGAAGGTATTAGTATAACTTCACGGAGTGTCACTCTACCTCCTACAGATGTACCTATTTTTGATTCTTTTATTTCTAATCTACTTAATGATAATGATGTCAACCTTGAGAATAATAAGTTTGACGTTATAATTTTGCCCTTTAATACGACTGATAATGAGTTGGAATACACAGGACTCAGAATTGCTGCTCATCTTAGGTTGACCGCAAGCTGGCATTGCCTTTCAACGCCAATCCTATTTCTTGGGCCTAATACAGATCGTGAAGTATACCAATTTAGTGAATTGGGGTGTATTCTTAATACATACAATGTTTTTACATCTCCAAAAAATTCTTTTGAGGAAATAAAGGCTATTCTTAAATGGATTAAAGACCACAAGAAAAATGTTGATGAAGATAGTTTTGAATACAAGGATTTTCTTAGAAGGATGAAATGTCTTTCTCCACCTGCGAATTATGCAACACATCATTCTTTAGCGAATGAATGGGCGATCATGCGATGGAATGATATGATGACAAATCCTATACATCTTGATAATAAGGATTTTACCAGCATGCTTTATTACAAATATTTACGAGCTAAACATGGGAATGTTAAACAGCTAAAAAAATGGAAGAAGGATAATCCAGATATTGAGAAGATACCAAATATTGAGGATATAGATAGAATTGGACCAAAAGAGGAAATAGAATCAAAGAAGAAGCTTGTTTTAATAGATGATGAGTGGGAAAAGGGATGGTCACAATTGCTGAATCATATTGCTGATTCATCAGGCTTTTCTTTCGAGTGTTGTCCAATAAAGAAAGAATGGGATAGAGTGACTCTTATAAAGGAAATTGAATCATTTATTGATAAAATAGAAAATAAAGATAATGGTGCGGACTGCTATCTTCTTGATTTAAGATTGCATGATACTGATTTTGATGAAGAGTATCTTAAAGTGAATAAGTTAAGATTATCTGGCTTTGATGTTCTAGACTATATTAAAGAGAAGAATGAGGCTAATCCTGTTGTTATATTCTCTGCCTCAAATAAAATGTGGAACTTTAAGGATACCGTTTTTAATTATAAAAGCCCCACTTCATTAGAAAAAGAAGGAGCCTTTGATTATGTATTAAAAGAAACTCCCGAAAGCGTTTTAAAACCCGACGAATCATATAAACTATATACAGATTTTGTAAGTTCCATTAGGACATCGTTCAAATTAAAAGAAAAAAAAAAAATTGTTGATAAACAAAGTGATTTGAAGAAATTATGTCCAGACGTTGACACTTTAGATGATTTTGTAAAGTTAGTTCTTTTGGATAAAGGGAACCCAAACAATAATTCAATTCTTAAAGCTTGTTTAATGAACCTCATGACTTTCCTAGAAGATTATATCAAGGGGAAATACCGTTTGCAAAAAACAGGTAAAAATACTTCTGCAGAAATAATTCAACTACAAGAAACTAAACAAGGTGGTAAAACGATATTAAATGGTGTAAACAAACATGTTTTCGTGCAAAGACAAGAGATAGTTGGGACCCCATATGTCAATATTATTGATTCATACTATACAATTGAACCATCACAGCCTGAAGATCATTTTGCTGAGGTTAATTGTGGAGATATAGGACTAATTCTTTCAGCCCTTTACATTCAGTATAACTTTAACACAAAAGTTATTAATGATATTTTTCTTCCTATCAAGAACAAAAGGAATTCCATATCTCATAAGTCAAATAATGTTTCTTTAAATTATAAAGAGCTATATGATTTTTATTTCAAGATTATAGTTCCCGTTATTGAACATGACCATTAATAATCAAATCCATGACAACCTTAATTCCATCTCAGCAACAGGCTTTTAACAAGATTCAGTCATTTCTCCAGAATGGCTCGGACGTGTTTATCCTAAAAGGATATGCAGGTACTGGCAAGACAACATTGATAAAATATGTTGTTGAAAATCTTCGTGCTCAGAAGAAGAACTGTCAGGTATTGGCACCTACTGGTAGAGCCGCTAAAGTTCTTCGTGATAAGATGGGGGATGGGATTACGATTCATAAAGGTATTTATAGTCGAGAGTTAGAATGTATTGAGGTTGAAAGTGAAGATAAATCTAAAAAATCTTTCCG
>ONMY01000112.1 GCA_900318975.1 uncultured Bacillota bacterium
CTATTATGAACTATTTCTCCAAGAAGATAGATAGTCTTATTCTCATTTTCTTTAATAGTCTTATCAAGAATATGAAGAGCTCTTATAACTCCTCCACAAAAACCACTATTTTTAAGAACATTAACTCTCATAGTTTTTCCTTTATTAATCCTACTAAATATTATATAATATTTCATAGGAAAAAGGTAGTCTTATGGATAGAAATGAAAGATTAATGGAATATTTAAAGCTTTATGGGTTTGAAAAACTCACAGAAGTACAAGAAAAAGTATTAGATGAAGCTTTATCAAGAAAGAATTTAGTTGTACAAAGCGTAACTGGAACAGGAAAAACTCATTCCTTCCTATTTCCAGTCTTTTTATCACTCGATAAAGACTATCATGACCTACAAGTTGTAATATCATCTCCAACAAGAGAACTCGCACGTCAAATCTTTGGAATGGCAAAACCTCTTCAAGAACTTGAAGGAGTAGACGTTAGACTTTATGTTGGTGGAGACGACATCGAAAAAGCTAAGGCAAAACTTGAAAAGAATGGTAACCCACAGATTGCGATTGGTACCCCTGGAAGACTTAAACAACTATCCATTGATTACTCTCTTTTAAACATCTATAAAGTAAAGACATTCATCATAGATGAAGCAGATATGACAATGGATCAAGGCTTTATTCCACTAATCGATAATATGCTTTCAACTGTTAAGGATGGAGCTAACATTGAAGTATTTAGCGCAACTATTCCAGAATCAATAACTCCATTCTTAAAAAAATACCTTTCAAATCCAACTTTCATAGAAATAAACAAAAAGGATTTAACCCCTCTTAATATCACTCACCTCTTTATTAAAACAAAGTTTAGAGACAAAGTCTCTATTATTAAAGATATAATGAGTGCTATAAATCCATATCTTTCAATCATTTACTGTAACACCAAAGACACAGTAATTGAACTTTATAATGCTCTTAAAAGCGATAAGAGAGTTACATATCTTTATGGCGATATGGAACCAACTAAGAGAAGAAAGAATATGAAAGATATACGTGATTTAAAATACACATATATCATTTCAACAGACCTAACATCACGTGGACTTGATATCCCAGGAATATCTCATATAATAAACTATGAACTTCCAAAAGATGCTGAATTCTATGTACATAGAACAGGAAGAACTGGAAGAATGTTTAGTGATGGAATGTCAATATCACTTTATGACCTTGATGATGATTCATATCTAGATAAACTTGAAGAAAAAGGTTTAAAAACTGAATACGTAGAAATAAAAGACAATGAAATAGTAGAATCAAAGGTTAGAAATGCTAGAAGCAGAATGGATTTCTATAAATCTAAAATAAACCAAGAAGCAGAAAAATCATTAAGGCACAAAAGAACTATTTCAAAGAAAGTTAAACCAAATTATAAAAAGAACTTCAACAAGAAAGTTCAAGAAGAAAAAAAGAAAATAATCCTTCAAAAACTCAAAAATCAAAAGAAGAGTAAATAAATGAACCATATTGTATTATTTGAACCAGAAATCCCACAAAACACTGGAAACATAATGCGAACTGCAATCGCTACAAATTCAACTTTACACATGATAAAGCCTTTTGGTTTTTCTCTTGATGATAAAGAAATAAAGCGTTCAAGCGTAAATTACACTCATGATTTTACTTTTTATATATATAATTCATTTAATGAATTTATGAATAAAAACCCAAATGGAATCTATGTATTTTTAACACGTTATGGTCTTAAAAAGCATACTGACCTCGATTATAGCGATACATCAAAGGATTATTATTTTATTCTTGGAAAAGAATCAACTGGTATTCCACTTGAAATCTTAAAAGAGCACATAGATACAGCCGTTAGAATTCCAATGACTGCGGATGTTAGAGCATTAAATGTTTCAAATAGCTGTGCAATAATCATCTATGAAGCTCTTCGTCAGCAATCATTCCCAAATCTTTCAATATATGAACCAGAATCATTAAAGGGAAAGAATCATATTTTAGAAGCAAATGAAAAGAGTTAAATTTAGAGCAAGTAGAGATATGACTGTAGAAGAACTCTTAAAAGAAAACGGCATATCTAGAAAGATTATTAAATCATTAAAGGCAAAAGGTAATATTAGAAAGGATGAAAAAATCATCTATCTTTCAAAAATGATTGATGAGGGTGATTTTATCACCCTTATTTTTGATGATCAAGAATCATCTATGACTCCAGTAAATATTCCAATAAAAATTGCCTATAAAGATGATGATATGATGGTAATTGATAAGGATTATGGTCTTTCAGTAATGTCTACTATCAATCTTCATGAAGATACTCTATTAAATGCCCTTCAATACTATCTAAATGAAAATAATATCAACTCAAAAATTCATATCGTTAATAGACTTGATAGAAACACAACAGGACTTATGGTAGTTGCGTTTAATAGACTATCAGCATCATTCTTAAATTCATCCCTTAAGGACACCTTAAAAAGAAGATATTATGCAATCGTTAAAGGAATATTAACTGAAAAGGAAGGCATAATAAAAAATAAAATCGCAAAAGAATCAGAAATGACTGTTAGAAGATGCGTTAGAAACGATGGAAAAGACGCGATTACAAAATATAAGGTAGTTAAAGAATTTGGAAATTATAGTCTACTCGATATTGAACTCTTAACAGGAAGAACACATCAAATAAGAGTAACATTTTCGACTCTTGGTCATCCACTTGTTGGAGATGATTTTTATGATCCTGACTATAAAGAATCGGAAGAACTCATGCTTCATTCACACTATATTGAATTTATTCGTCCATCAGATAAAAAATATATAGAACTAGATACAGGAATATCAGATAGACTTCAACATTTTATAGATTTAAATAGTTAAATTATCACAAAAACAACATATTATTAGCCCTGAAAATACAAATTTCAGGGCTTTTATATATAATATAAAGAATTTTAGCAATCTTTTGTTGACAGTGCTAAAATACGTGCTATAATAGTATTGGCAATCAGGTAGTATGAGTGCTAAAACCCCAAAAAGGAGGAAGTTATGCTCAACAAAAGACAAAAAGAGATACTTAAAATTATCGTTGAAGAACATGTTA
>ONMY01000114.1 GCA_900318975.1 uncultured Bacillota bacterium
CCCAGGTATACATTTCCTGGTTTATTATATTTAATCTTTAGATAGTTTTTTGTCATAGATAGAATATCTTTATCTTTTGATTCATCTTCTTGTGATAAGATTCCTACAGGTTTATCGACAACTATTACCTTGCTATCTTCATAGTAGACATCGATAGATAATTCATTTTCAATAATGCTTAAAAGTTCATTAGGCTTTTCCATTGGAATAAAATGGTCAGCATTTGGAATAATATAGAGTGTTGAATTCTTAAATGAATCTTTAATTAGTTCTAAGTGGCCTTTTCTAATCATATCATATTCACCACCTATTACTATCGCTCTTGCGGTTGACTTTCCTAATAATTCTTTATTTATATTTGGTTCTTCTAAACATAATTTAGAATATACTGAACCAGTTCTTTCATAGTCTTCCTTTAGATAATCTATACATTCAGTTGTAAGACCTTCTGGATTAAGATTTGGTCCAATCAAAAACATCTTATCAATTTTTTCAGTATTTAAAGAAAGTAGAATTGATATAATTGCGCCATCTGAAAAACCTATGAGTGAATATCTATCTAAATCTAAGGCTTTAATGAATAATTCCATATCTTTTGCCATAAGATCATAATGAAGTTCACCAGTTGATGATTTTCCATGACATCTAGAATCGATAAATATGAGTTTATAATCACTTAGTTTATCGAAAAAGAATGAATATGTATTTAAATCCTCAGAATTACCATGTAGAAAAAGAAGGGGGTAACCCTCCTTGTTTCCTATTTCTTTATAATTAATACTTATTCCGTTTTCAAGTTTAATAATCATTATGCACTAGGACTTTCTTCGAATAATTTCATTATTCTGTCGTAATCTTCTTGTGTGAAATCATCAGTTCCAATCTTTGCTTCTAAGCTTGAAGAGATTTGATCTACATATTCATTTGGTACATCCTTTAAGAGACCTGGATTAGCTTCAGCAACCGCAAGCACTAGTTCAGAATCTACTGCAGCATTCGTAAATTTTTCTACTGTTTCAGCTGATACTTCTTCACCTTCTTTTACATCTACTGCAAGATCTTTAACAGCTATAAAGATTTCAGCTTCATTAGTTAAATCAACATCAGTAAGATCAACATTAGCTTCTGGGATTAAATCATCGATTACACCAGATACCATTTCTTTTATTGTTTCAGAATCATCAAGATTAGAGAAGATTTCTCTTATCTCATCATCGCTTAATTCTGCGAATGTTTCAAATACACCTTCACTGCTACTTCCATCACCAGATTTCATTACTGATGCAAGTTTTAAAAGAGATGGAACACTCTTGATGTCGTTATAAAGATATCTCTTTTCAGTGTCTCCTTCTTTTGTATATAATAAGGGACTTAATTTTGTTGATTCAAGTGCTTTTTCACCAAATTCTAAGAATTTAGATGTTTTAGCTTGATCTTCTACTAATTGATAATTTGGATTTCCTTCTTCACTAGTATCAAGTTCTGTGGCAGTTTTCAATACTGGTGAGAATACTAAGAGTGGGAAGCATAAAACGATTACTGTGATTGCACCCTTTAATAGACCAAATATACCAACTGTCTTAAATGCAGTTCTCTTATCTCTTCTTGCGAAGATTATAAGAGTAAATAAATTTCCTACTAGTGGAACTACGATAAGAAGGCCAAGCGCAAGTACCCAGAAGCACATCATTCTTACAATTCCGCTAACGAGTGCATTTACTGAATCAGCAGGAATGTTTAATCCTGTACTTTCTATCTTTTCAGCTATGAATCTTTCAATAAACTGAGATAGTGTTTCGCCATCTAATTGTCCAAAGTTCATTGGAATAATAGATGCTGGAGTAGATGAGATTAAACCTACAAATGTATCTAATAGGAAGTATGCAGCTAAAACTGCAACTACCATGAAAATAAATGAACATATTTTTCTTGGAGCCTTACCAGCAAATCCGAAGATAAAGCTGATACCGAGGATCACAAGAACACCAATATCAATATAACTCACTATATTGAATCCTCCTTTTTGTACGGTTAACACCAATACTTATTATTTTATTGTATTATACAATACTTTGATAATTTTTAATACAAAATTGATTAATTTATGATTTTTCTCTCATATTAGAATTAAATAATACAATATTTTTACATAAAAAACTCTAGGCAAAATACCTAGAGCTTTACTCTTTTATCTTTTTACATTTACACGTTTTTTACCAAGATAGTAAATAGATAGTGTTCCTGGTCCTGAATGACTTCCAATTATTGGACCAAGATCAGTTATTATTGAATCAATATTCAAATTATTTTTAATTTTTGATGCAAGATACTTTGCATCACTTAAACAGTCGGCATGTGATATTATTACTAGATTTGATGATTTATCTCTTTCAAGAGCATATTTTTCATAGATTGCATCTATTGTCTTTTTTCTTGTGACAATTCTTTTTGAAACAAATAGTTTTCCTTCTGAGTCTACAATCATAAATGGTTTAATATTAAATATTTCTGAAAACACATATTTACTAAATCTTATTCTTCCACCGTTTAGTAAATATTTTAGGGTATCTACTGTGAATGTATGATTGATGTGTTCTTTTATCTTAACTACATAGTCTAAAACATCTGAGATTTTATTTGCATCATTCGCTTTTAATCTTGTTAGAATTCCAAGAAGTCCTTGACCACTACAGCCAGATATAGTATCAACCGCAAATATTTTATTTTGGTTTACACTATTTAGTTCCTTTACAACGTTAAAACAATTGTTGTACATTCCGGATAGTCCACTTGAAAAGATTAGGTGAATTATTGGTTTATTCTCCTTAAGTAGTTCATTAAAGTGATTCCTATATGCATCTGGTGATACTTGGTATGTGGATACTTTCTTTCCTTCACGCATTTTTTGATAAAGGTTAGTAGATACAACACTATCATTTTTTGTTGAATATTCAATACCATCTACTATGAAATTCATATCTAGTATTCTAAAGTCATATTTTTTTATTAATTCTTCACTTAAATCACATGTCGATTCCATTGATATAATAACGTCAACCATAAGTTTTGCCTCCTTGTGATTTAATTTTATAAAGAGAATTAGTGATTTTTTTCTAATGGAAGTATAGGCTATTCTCATAAGTGATTTATCATATCTACTATCTAGTTTTTAACTCTCTCATAAATAGAATTTTTGATTCTACTAGTTAAAATATCGGTATAATGTAATAAAAAAATCAAAAAAGAGAGACGATTCTCTCTTCTTTCATTATTAAATTATAATTTACTCTATCTAGAATCAAAATCCTTTAAAAATTCATATAAATAATTAAATGGATCTTCTATCATAGATACGTTATCACCAAATTCAAATACCTTAGAACTTGTCGGAGTCCACTCATCCCAAGATGCAAGTCCATCACCATTTGGATTATCTGTCTTAATGAAGTTAATGATATATTTACTCATTGTATTTGAAAGATTGATATCACTTTCATCGTATCGATATTTATAGTTTGAGTTTTCGATGTTTTTATACATATAAATCATCTCACCAGAATGCCATGTGCCTAGATATCCGTTTTCTTTTGTGAATACATATCTATATACTTTTGTGCCTGAATTATATGCCATATTAGACCAAGATTCATGAGGGTATACAAACCAG
>ONMY01000162.1 GCA_900318975.1 uncultured Bacillota bacterium
AAAATTCTTAGGTCTATTGACTATTGGAATAGTAATAATTGTTCTTATTGCTGAAATAATATGGATGTTAGTTGATAATAAGGCAGGTATAATCGATGCATGGATTGAAGCGGTACTATCTGCAATATCTTTAGCAGTCGCCGCTGTTCCAGAGGGTCTTTCTGCAGTTGTTACAATCGTTCTTTCAATAGGTGTACAAAAGATGGTTAAAGCTAATACGATAGTAAGAAAGCTTCCATCTGTTGAAACTCTTGGTGCTGTATCTATAGTATGTTCAGATAAAACTGGTACATTAACTCAAAACAAGATGACTGTAGTTGAAGCATATGTTAATAATAAGTATTATAAACAAGATGAATTCAAAAAAGACCACGAAGATGAAGAATTAAAACTTCTTGCTCGTGGTATGTCGCTATGTTCTAATGCTATCGTTGATGAAGGCCTTTATGGTGACCCAACTGAAATTGCACTTGTCATAATGGCAAATGAATTTGGCATGCATAAAAAAGATATCGAAGCTGAAACACCAAGAATTGATGAATTACCATTTGATTCTGTTCGTAAAATGATGTCAACAATGCATTCTAATGGAATTATTTATACTAAAGGCGCGCTTGATTCAATACTTAAAAACACTACTAAGATTCAAGAAAATGGAAAAGTTAGACCTATAAGTGAAGAAGATATTAAAAATATCTATGAAGCAAATGCCTATTATGCAGAAAATGCGCTAAGAGCTTTAGCTCTTGCATATAGAGAAAACGATAAGATTGATGAATCTGATTTAGTATTTGTTGGGTTAGTTGCAATGATTGATCCTGCAAGAGATGAAGCAAAACCAGCAGTTTCTAAATTTAAACAAGCTGGTATCACCACAATCATGATTACAGGTGATCATAAAGATACCGCCTACGCAATTGCTAAAAACCTTGGAATAGTAGAAGAAAAGAGTCAGTGTTATACTGGCCAAGATGTCGATAATATGACAAGCGAAGAACTAAGAGAAGCAGTTAAAACTGCAAGAGTATTCGCAAGAGTTTCTCCTGAAAACAAGGTACAGATTGTTAAAGCTTTCCAAGAAAATGGTAATATTTGCGCCATGACAGGTGATGGTGTTAACGATGCTCCATCACTAAAACAAGCGAACATTGGTATCGCAATGGGTATAACTGGTACTGATGTTGCAAAAGGCGCAGCTGATATGGTTTTAACTGATGATAATTTCGCATCAATTGAAAAAGCTGTTGAAGAGGGAAGAGGAATATATTCAAATATCAAAAAGACTGTTTTATTCCTTCTCTCATCAAATATCGCAGAAGTACTAGTAATGTTCCTCTTAATCATTATCGGACTTCCAGCACCATTAATCGCAATTCACCTTTTATGGGTTAATTTAGTTACTGATTCACTCCCTGCAATTGCCCTTGGAATGCAACCAAAAGATCCTGATGTAATGAGCTTAAAACCAAGAGATCCAAATGAAGGAATCTTCGCAAATGGCGGTTTACTTATTACCTTTGGATATGGTGCAATCCTTACAATCGGTGTAATAATTGCATATTTCATTCCTGCATGGATGAACAATGTTCATGGTTTAATAAACATTAAAACATTCTATGAGACAACTGTAAATGAATTTGGTGATTTATATATGTTAAATCAAGCCCGTACAATGTCATTTACTGCACTTGCACTTGGAGAACTTTTCCATATGCTTGGTATGTCTGATATAAATCACTCATTTGTCCATGTGTTTAAAGATAAGAACTGGATGATGGCTATTGCGTTTGTTATTGGTCTCTTACTTCAACTTTTAGTAATAGAAGTTCCAGCAGTTAGAAATATCTTTAGTACAGAAAACTTAAATACAACTGAATGGTTATTTACTGCACTTCTATCATTAATTCCATTAATCATTCACGAAATAATAGTACTAATAAGATGGATCAGCAAAAAATCTATAAAACAATAATTATAGGTATAAGTATGAAGAAAATATTTATTTATTTTAGTCAAACTGGAAATGGAGATTTAGTCGCAAATACCCTTCCAGAGAATATCGAAAAAAGAAGAGTAATCATGAAAAAGAAATTACCAAAAAGATTTTTCTTCATGGTATTAACCGGTGGTTTTTTAGCAGGGATAAATGCTAAAAGTAGACTAGTAGATTTCAATAATGATGTATCAGAATATGAAGAAATTATAATAGGCTCACCAATTTGGAATGGAAAATTCTCATCTCCAATAAATACAGTTTTATCTAAAATTGATTTAAACAATAAAAAACTATCATTTATTCTTTATAGTGGAAGCGGAGAAGCACCAAAAACAATTAACACTATAAATAAGAAATATCCAAATAGTAATGTCATTATTTTAAAAGAACCAATAAAAAACAAAGAAGAACTAGATAAATTAAACGAAATACAATAATAACAATTAAACACCACTAATATGACATATGTGGTGTTTTTTTGTTTGACCTAAGCAAATAAATATAATATAATATTTAAGGTAAAAAATAAGGGAGGATCATGTATGATTTATTCTACAGAAGTACAACATATGTGCCCAATCGCAAAAGGCGCATATCATGGACCTGCACCAATTCCAGAAGAAGGTAAATGGGTTCAAGCAAAAGAAATTAAAGATATCAGTGGTTTAACACATGGTATCGGATGGTGTGCTCCACAACAAGGCGCATGCAAATTAACTCTAAATGTTAAAGATGGTATTATCGAAGAAGCACTAGTTGAAACTATTGGCTGTTCAGGTATGACTCATTCAGCTGCAATGGCTGGTGAAATCTTAATCGGTAAGACAATCCTTGAAGCATTAAATACTGACCTTGTATGCGATGCTATCAACACAGCGATGAGAGAATTATTCCTACAAATCGTTTACGGAAGAACTCAAACTGCATTCAGTGAAGGCGGTCTTCCAATCGGTGGTGGTCTTGAAGATTTAGGAAAAGGTCTTCGTTCAATGATTGGTACAATCTATTCAACTAAGGCAAAAGGCCCAAGATATCTTGAGGTTACTGAAGGCTATATCACAAGACTTGCATTAAGTGATGCTAATGAAATAATTGGTTATGAATTTATAAATCTTGGTAAGATGATGGAATTCATCAAGAGCGGAATAGATGCTAATGAAGCTCTAAATAAAGCAAAAGGTCATTATGGCCAATTCGACAACGCACCTAAGTACGTTGATCCACGTAAGGAATAAACTGGAGGATATAAAAATGGCATTATTCGAAAGTTATGAGAGAAGAGTAGATAAGATCAACGCAGTTATTAAAGAATACGGACTAAAAAGTATTGAAGAATGTCGTGATCTTTGCAAATCTAAAGGTTTTGATCCATATGAAATTGTTAAAGGCGTTCAACCAATTGCATTTGAAAATGCTGGTTGGGCTTACTGTGTAGGTGCTGCAATAGCATTAAAGAAGAATGTTAAAACTGCTGCAGAAGCTGCAGAAGCAATAGGTATTGGTCTTCAAGCATTCTGTATTCCTGGCTCAGTTGCTGAAGATAGAAAAGTTGGTCTTGGACATGGTAACCTTGGCGCAATGTTACTTAGAGATGAAACTCAGTGCTTTGCATTCCTTGCTGGTCATGAATCATTTGCAGCTGCTGAAGGTGCAATCGGTATCGTTAAAAATGCAAACAAAGCAAGAAAAGAACCATTAAGAGTTATCTTAAATGGTCTTGGAAAAGATGCAGCTCAAATCATCTCAAGAATCAATGGATTCACATATGTTCAAACTCAATTTGATTACTATACTGGTAAATTAAATATTGTTAAGGAAATACCTTATTCAAAGACTGAAAGAGCACAGGTAAGATGCTTTGGTGCTGATGATGTAAGAGAAGGTGTTGCAATCATGCATCATGAAGGAGTTGATGTATCAATTACTGGTAACTCAACTAACCCTACACGTTTCCAACATCCAGTTGCAGGCACATATAAAAAAGAATGTGTTGAACAAGGCAAGAAATACTTCAGTGTTGCATCAGGCGGCGGAACAGGAAGAACTCTTCATCCAGACAACATGGCTGCAGGTCCTGCATCATATGGTATGACTGATACAATGGGAAGAATGCATAGTGATGCCCAATTTGCAGGCTCATCATCAGTTCCTGCACACGTAGAAATGATGGGATTCCTCGGAATGGGCAATAACCCTATGGTTGGTGCAACTGTAGCTGTTGCAGTAGCTGTTAGTGAAGCTTTAAAATAATATGTAAAGATAATAATTAAGCATCCTTGAGGGATGCTTTTTTATTCATTTTTAGTTTTAAAATTCATTTAGAAATGTGATTAAGTTGTGAATTATAGCTGAAATAAACACATATATTTGCTTTTCGAGAATTAAAAAAATATGTACCATATAAAATATGGTATAATTATGTCGAAGAAAACAACAATAAATTTAAAGAATTAACGTAAGATAAATGCTGACGCTTGTTTTACTAACTTACTAGAAAAAACGTTAACCGTCGACTTTTTTTGTGAGCAAACATTAAAAATGATTATAATGTTCGAATAATAAAAAAACAAAGGGGGAAATTTGTAAAAAATGAAAAGAACATTTTCATTATTATTGTTAGCAGTGTTCCTAATGTTCGCATTAGTAGCTTGTACTGAAACAGAAGCGCCTACTACAACTAAGAATGGCGACGATGTTCAAACTACAACAACTGAACCTGCTATCACCACTACTGTTCATACCCATGAATTTGGAGCTTGGACTGTTACTAAGAATGCTACTTGTACTGAAGAAGGTAGCAAAGAAAGAACATGTGCTTGTGGCGCAAAAGAAACTGAAACAATTCCTGCTACAGGACATAATTATTCTACAGAATGGACTATTGATGTTGAACCAACATGTAGAAAAGCTGGTAGTAAATCTCATCATTGTACAGTTTGCGATGCTAAGACTGATGTAACAAAGATCGATAAAGTTGATCATACTGAAGGAACTAAGATAGAAAATGAAGTCGCAGCAACTTGTACAACTGCAGGTACATATGACGAAGTAGTTTATTGTACAGTATGTAATAAAGAAATCTCTAGAACTCAACATGTCGTTCCTGTAAAAGATCATAATTTCTCAGCATGGACTACAGGAACTCAAGCAACTTGTACTCAAGATGGAACTGAAACAAGAACTTGTTCAGAATGCCATCTAACTGAAACAAGAACAGTTGAAGCTTTAGGACATAATTATTCAACTGAATGGACAATTGATACTCCTGCAACTTG
>ONMY01000116.1 GCA_900318975.1 uncultured Bacillota bacterium
AATTGCTTGACTTGTAACTGGATCTACTAAATTAGTGTTGCCAAGTTGAATTTCTGATAATGTTAAAGCAACTTTACCACCAGTAGTTTTTAGATAGATGTCTTCTGCGATTACATAATTATGATTAGCTACTGTTTCATCTGTAATAGCGCTTGATTGGAATTCAGTTGTAGTTGATGATAAACCACCTTCACCATTTGAACCAATAACTTGTCCTTCTTTAACAGCATAGAATGTGAATGTACCATCGCTATGGATGTTAGCATTTACTGTTGATGCAGGATATAAATTTTCTGTAGGAGTTTCGAATTCTACGGCAGGGCCGAATGTTGAATTGTCTTTTGAGATAACTACGTTAACTGGAGTAACTGCTGTGAGTTGCATGCCTGTAGCTTCTACTGTTGTGTTCATTGAGAACCATGCATAAGTTGAACCAACTGTTGCGATTACAGCTATACCTAATGTGATAACTGCTAATAATAATTTCTTTGTTAATGAATTTTTCATTTTTTGTCTCCTTATTTTTCTTTTTTATATTTTTATTTTTTTGTTTTTTAACTTATTACTTTGAATCTTAAGTCTGTTTGTACGGCAGCGCCGAACATTTCATTTGTTTGTTCGCGATCCCAACCATCAAGCCACATTACTACTGTGAATTTATGATATTCATTTGGCTTGAAACCAAGGAATGTATCACGAATGATTTCTGAACCGCTATCTTCTCTAAATGGATAGGTTTGACCTATTACGTTATTTTCTCTACCAGAGATGACAGGTTCAGGTTGTCCGAATGTATCTGGTTGAGAGCTTGCTTTTGCATAAACGACTTGTGGGCTTACTTCATATGGACTTTCGTCTTCATAATATTTTACATCTTTGAAATTCCTTATGACTTCCCCATCCTTGATGATCATAATTCTTAGAATATCATCAAGATTTTTAGTAGTTCTAACTAAACTGAAGATCATCTCATAATTTATTTCGACGTTTCCTGTGTTTAGTAGAATGAATGAATAGGCTAAGTATCTGTAGTCTTCATTGTCGTTTTTATTACCGAGGCCTTCTGTAATATCTGTTGGGATATATGAGAAGTCGGCATCGTTATTTTCACTTAATGAATCGACTACAAGTCTTTCTGTTGTTTTGACTTCTCCTAGAACCAAGTTCTCAGGATCATTAAACTTTTCATCGATTGATAGAGCTATTGATGCGTTATATACACCATCAACTTCTATAACGAAGCCACCAACTCGGCTACCGTAATAGGTGAGGACAATGATTATAGCAAGTATAGCAGATACAACAGCGAGACCCTTAGTTACAACGCTTCTGGCTGTAAGAATTCTCTGGAATCTATCTATAATACCAAATCTCAATATCGATTCCTCCCTTCCCTTAGTTCTCCTTTCATTGCTGGTACTTGCCTATAAAAACTAAAAGGCCTCAAATACCAACCAATTTCACAATTTTATCATTGCAACTGGCTGCCATTTGAGGCCCTATAGCTTTGTGCCACCACCTTTCAGTGGTTTTACCGAAATTAATATAGCATAGATTTTTTTATAGTGCAACATTTTTTTTAAAAAATTTTTCAATATGTGAATTTTTTTATGAATTTGTTGCGAAAAAAGAATCTATATAATATATATAATATTATATTTTGATTTTATAACTGGAACTTCTTTGTTGATTTAGTATCAAAGAATGTGTTTTCAAGCTCTTTTACAGCGCTTTTTAATGTTGAAATCATTCTCTTTATTTCATCATCTTCAAATTCATAAGCACTTCTATTTGAAAGATTTCCAAGAAGTTCAATTTGTTTTAAACAGTTATTCATTCTAGCTTCTGCAAGTCTTTGAAATTTATCGTGTTTAGTTTCCATGTTTAACTCCCTTTTTTAATTATTTATATATATTATTAATACTTATTAGGCGTTTTGTTCGAAATTTTTATAATATACTTCGTTTACTGATTCAATGAAGCATACGAATGCTGGATGATTGATATCTTTTCTTTCTTCATACATGTTCATCTTATTTATGAATGCATTTAATGTATCATCCCAAAGATTGAATGAACGAAGTTTTCCTTCTTTATTATCTAAATCATCTTTGTTGATCATTGGAAGTTCTACTACATCACCCTTTTTAAGTACAAGTCTTGAATAATTACCATTATTATCAGAAATTACAAAGAAATCAAAAATGAATACTGGAGATGGATCTTTTTCCCAAAGCATTCTTTTTGTTCTAAAGAAGCTCTTTTGATATTCTTCTACTTCTTTTAATCCTTTTTCAGTTAAAACTTTATTTAATACTTCTTTTAGTGTAGAAAGAGTATCACTGTTTAATTTATCATTAGTTATTACTTTTAATGTATATGCAAATTCTACTTGATTTAGTGCAGTATTCTCTACTATTACATCTTTATCAACTAGATCGATTTCTGTGTTTAATCCTTTTTCTTCTAAAGCTTTTTCAAGAGATAGAGAAAAATCATTTCCCCATCTAACAGTTTTATTTCTCCATTTTTTATTATCTAAATAATTATACATAAAATTTACCTCTAATTATAATACGATATCGTTTGTCATTTGATACGAGATTTAGTTTACTAAATATCAAAGATAAAGTCAATTAAATATTTTTAAAGAATGAAAAATGTTTTAGATTTATTCACAATATTTTAAAAAGATAAGATTAATCTATTTTAAATATGATTTTCTCATCATATGA
Organism: uncultured Bacillota bacterium; assembly: GCA_900318975.1. Classification (GTDB taxonomy): domain Bacteria; phylum Bacillota_I; class Bacilli_A; order Izemoplasmatales; family UBA1188; genus UBA1188. The sequence continues at coordinate 2,736 of ONMY01000116.1, forward strand.
AAATGAATAGATAAATTCTTGGCACTTTTCATCACCAATATAGAATTCATAGACTCCAGGATTTAAATATGGAGTCATGAAGGTATCAGAAAGAGGATCATAGTCATCCATTTTAGCAAAGAACATGAGATCTAGTTCTACTTTACATATAATCTTTTCTTTTATATCTATTTCATCTAGAGTGTATTCTTTTAAAGATGTGATAACTTCTTTTGGATATTTAGTATAAATAGTAAATACAGGTTTATTCTTTTTATCACTAGTGTTAGTTACTAAAAACTCAAAAGTGTATTTAGTATAATCAACTTCAATACTTAATATATCATATGTGATATTTTCCATCGATTTATATGACATAATTCCTCCAAATATGCCTAAACGTATGCATATATATTATATTTTTATATATAGTAATACTTATATTTAAGGATGTTTTATTAGATAATTATATATTTTATTATCGCATATAATAAATAATAATTCTAGACGAATTATTAAGTGAAATCGATTACATTTAAATTTTTTGTTTTAAAATAATTGTTTTATTTTATAATAAAGAAGTTGGTGAAAAATATGAATATTAGAAATATCGCAATTATTGCCCATGTAGATCATGGTAAAACTACACTAGTAAATCAATTATTAATAAGTTCTCATACATTTAGGACAAATGAAAAGATAATAGATAGAGCACTTGACTCAAATGATCTTGAAAGAGAGCGTGGTATTACAATACTCGCAAAAACTACATCCCTAAATTATAACGGGTATAGAATAAATATTCTTGATACTCCAGGTCACGCTGATTTTGGTGGTGAGGTTGAGAGGATTATGAATATGGTTGATGGAGTACTACTCGTTGTCGATGCCTATGAAGGAGTAATGCCACAGACAAGATTCGTTCTTAAAAAAGCTCTTGAGATGAAAGTTAAACCTATTGTCGTCGTAAATAAGGTTGATAGAGAAAACGCTGATATCGAAAGAGTTTTAGATGAAACACTAAACCTCTTTATAGAACTTGGTGCTGATGATAGTCTTTTAGACTATAAGGTACTCTATGCATCAGCACTTAAAGGAACTTCTTCTTATGATAGTGATCCAAATTCGCAGGTTAGTGGAATGGATCCAATACTTAAAACAATCATAAGTGAAATCCCAGAACCAAGAGTAACTGTAGGTGGGGAATTTATAATGCAACCAGCGCTTCTTGATTATAATGATTATGTTGGGAGAATTGGAATTGGACTAGTAAAACGTGGTTCTATTAAAACTGGTGATATGGTATCACTATCAAGAATTGATGGCACAGTAAAAGAGTATAGAATCCAAAAGATATTTGGATATATTGGACTAAATAGGATTGAGGTTGAAAAGGCAAGCGCAGGTGATATCTGCGCTATCGCAGGGATACCCGATATATTTGTTGGAGAAACGATTTCAAGCCCTAAGGACGTAGTTAGACTCCCACTACTTAGAATTGACCCACCAACCTTAG
>ONMY01000117.1 GCA_900318975.1 uncultured Bacillota bacterium
AAAAAATATTTGACTATAATCACTAAAAGTGATATTATATCACTCGGTACATTTTTAATACCCACGAAGCCCTTTTAATTATTTATTAGGAGGAAATTAAAAATGAAAACTACATATATGGCCAATAATCAAAATGTCGAGAGAAAATGGTATTTAATCGACGCAACTGGCAAAACATTAGGAAGACTTGCAACTGAAGTTGCAAACTTACTCAGAGGAAAAGGAAAACCAATCTTCACTCCTCATGTTGACTGCGGAGACTATGTTATCGTTATCAATGCCGAAAAAATCCACGTTACAGGCAAAAAGTTAACAGACAAAGTTTACTACAATCATTCACAATATCCAGGCGGACTCAGAGTTACAACTCTTGAAACAGTTTTAGAAAGAACACCTTGCAAAGCTGTTGAACACGCTGTAAAGGGTATGTTACCTCACAACAAACTAGGAAGTGCTTGTTATCGCAAGCTCTACGTTTACGCTGGAGAAGACTACAAACAAGTAGCTCAAAAACCAGAAGTATACGAGGTTAAATAGGAGGAGTTATGGCAAAGAATCAAGTTGTTTACTATGGAACAGGTAGAAGAAAAAGCTCTGTAGCAAGAGTAAGATTAATGCCTGGTACTGGTGAGATTACAGTTAACGGTCGTTCTTTTGAAGAATACATCCCTAATGGACTAACTAGACTTGACGTTTTACAACCTCTCGTAATCACTGATAGCCAAGGCACACTCGACGTAGTTGCTGAAGTTAAAGGTGGAGGAATCACTGGTCAAGCTGGAGCCATTCGTCATGGTATCTCTAGAGCATTACTCGAAGTTAATCCAGAGTACAGAAAATTATTAAAACCTGCACATATGTTAACTCGTGACCCTAGAGCTAAAGAACGTAAGAAATACGGTCTCAAAAAAGCAAGAAGAGCACCTCAATTCTCAAAACGTTAATTATCAGGATTGGAACCAAAAGAAGAGAAGGTTTATGCCTTCTTTTTCTTTTTTCAAAAATCATAATATGTATGCTTTAAAAAATTGAAATTTCATATATAATTTGTTTTCTTTTTAATTTTTTATTAAAAAAATATAAAAAAATGTTTGCATTTTTGCTTTCGTTGATGTATAATGCTAAAATGCAGTAAAATGCGGCATTATTAATTATTTATAATAATAATTAAAGTGTGTAATATAAAAAATGAGGTGACAGCATGTATTACAACGAAGTGAAATATGGCAAATTCCACGTAAGAAGAAACTTTGCTAGAACTAAACACAGATTGGCATTGCCAAATCTAATTGAGAACCAAATAGATTCGTTTAATTGGTTTGTTACAGATGGCTTAAAGGACTTATTAAGCAATCTAGTAATTCAAAATCCAAGTCAAACACTCGAACTCTATTTTGGTGATTTTTCTTTTGGAGAACCTGAATGCTCTATTTTAGAGTGCAAACAAAGAGAAATCTCATACACAAGACCACTTAGATGTATGGTCAAATTTAGAAATGGTGAAATTGGTGACGTAAAGGACGAAAGCGTTCTTCTTTGCGCATTCCCTTGGATGACTCCTACTGGAACATTTATCATTAATGGTGCAGAAAGAGTAATCGTAAACCAAATTGTCAGATCTTCTGGCGTATTATTTAAAGAAGAAGTTGACAACAAAACTCTAACATCTAACCTAATCGGTCAAGTTATCCCTACAAGAGGTTCTTGGATTGAATACGAAATGGGTTCAAAGAACTATCTTTATGCTAAAGTTGACCGTTCAAAGAAGATTTATCTTCCTATTTTCTTAAAATCAATTGGCTTTAAAGACCATGATGCAATAAGAAATCTTTTTGGTAGTGAGATTGATTATTTAAATATCACTTTAGAAAAAGATACTACTAAAGACTGCTACGAAGCATTAAGAGAACTCTATTCTAAGATTAAACAAGGCGACGAAATCCCAGCTGAAGGTGTTATCAGTTATCTTGAATCACACTTAATGGATACAAGAAGATATGAACTCATGGGTGTTGGTCGTTATAAATTCAACAAGAAATTAGACTTTGTTGAAAGAGCCGTTGGTCATAGACTTGCAAAAGAATACAAACTTTACGTTAATGAAAATGGCGAAAGAGTGAAAAAGTCATTCAAGAAAGGCACTGAAATTGATGAAGAACTCGCTCGTATTCTAGATGACAATAGAGAAGTATTTAGAAAGAAAGTTGATCTTGAATTCGTATTAAGAGATGAAACAGATTTAAATAACGATGTAATCGTAGAAGAAATCCAAGTTATTGCAAAACAAAAGAACGAAGAAGATAAAGTTGTAAACATTATCGGTTCATATTTTGATGAAGAAAAGAACCATGTCACTATCTCTGATATAATTGCTGCAACATCTTATTATCTAAACTTAATTGAAAATGTAGGTAATTTTGATGATGTTGATAACCTTGCTAATAGACGTTTAAGACTTACTGGTGAATTAATTGCTAACCAAGTAAGAGTTGGTCTTGCTAAACTCGAAAAGAGTGTAAAAGACAAGATGTCTACTAAAGATGTTAAAGAAATGACAATTCAAGGATTAGTAAACGCTAAACCTCTTGAATCTTGTGTTAAAGACTTCTTTGGTTCAAGCCAATTATCACAGTTCATGTCTCAAACAAACCCTCTCGATGAAATCACAAACAAGAGAAGACTTTCAGCACTAGGTCCTGGTGGAATCACAAGGGATAGAGCTGGTATTGAAGTAAGAGACGTTCATCCAACTCACTATGGACGTATCTGCCCAATCGAAACACCAGAAGGACAAAATATCGGTCTTATCTCATCACTCGCATCTTATGCTAAAGTAAATTCATTTGGCTTTATTCAAACACCTTATTTCAAGGTTGTTGATGGTAAGGTTACAGATGAATATGAATATATGACAGCTGATGAAGAAGCTCTTCACTATATCGCAGAAGCGAACACAGAATTAAATGATGATTCTACATTCGCTCATGAAAAGGTATATGCAAGACACAACCAAGAAACTAACCTTTATGAAAGAGAAATCGTTGACTACATGGACGTTTCTCCAAAACAAATAGTTTCTATTTCTGCTGCATGTATTCCATTCCTAGAACACGACGATGCAAACAGAACCCTAATGGGATCAAATATGCAACGTCAATCAATCCCACTACTTAAACCTGAAGCACCATACGTTGGTACAGGTATTGAATATAGTGCTGCACATGACTCTGGTGTTGCATGTATTTGTAAGGCTCCTGGTGTTGTAACATACATCGATGGTGAAAGAATAAAGGTTAGAGAAAATGAAACAGGAATTGAAGCTGAATATGTTTTAAATAAATTCTTAAGATCTAACCAAGGTACTTGTATCAATCAAAAACCAATTTGTGAAATCGGTGAAATCGTTGAAGCAGGAGACATTCTCGCAGATGGCCCATCAATGGATAAAGGCGAACTCGCTCTTGGAAGAAATGTCCTTATAGGTTTCATGACTTGGGAAGGTTATAACTATGAAGATGCTATCGTTATGAACGAGAATCTCGTTAAAAACGATATCTATACTTCAATTCATATTGAAAAATATGAACTCCAAGCACGTGATACTAAGCTTGGAAAAGAAGAAATCACAAGAGAAATTCCAAACTCAAGTGAAGAATCAAGAAAGAATCTTGATGCTGATGGACTAGTAATTCCAGGATCAGTTGTAAAAGAAGAAGACTATCTCGTTGGTAAAGTAACTCCAAAAGGACAAGTTGAGCCAACTCCATATCAACATCTTCTAGATGCTATCCTTGGTGAAAAAGCTAAAGATGTTAAAGATTCTTCATTAAAGGTTCCTCATGGCGGAGGAGGTATTGTTCAAGCAATCCGTCACTACAAACGTCCAAAAGATAAAGATCTTCCAGTTGGTGTAAACGAAGTAGTAAGAGTTTACATCGTTCAAAAGAGAAAAATCCGTGTTGGTGATAAGATGTCAGGAAGACACGGAAACAAAGGTGTCATCTCTAATATTCTCCCACAAGAAGATATGCCATTCCTCGCTGATGGTACAGCGCTTGATATTTTATTAAATCCACAAGGCGTTCCATCACGTATGAATATCGGTCAAGTTCTTGAAGTTCACCTAGGTATGGCTTGTAGAAAACTCTCTATTAAAGCTCAAGAAGAATTAAAGAGAGAAAGACTCGCTAAGGGCGAAAAAGCTCCAACTCAAGAAGAACTCGATGCTGTAAAAGTATTAGCTGCAACAGAAGTTTTCGACTGCTGTAGAGATGATGACTTAAATGATATGATGGCTGAAGCCGGCATGACTCCAGATGGAAAAGTTGATGTATTCGATGGTAGAACCGGAGAAAAATTCGACAATCCAGTCAACGTTGGTGTTATGTATATGATTAAACTTGACCATATGGTCGATGATAAGATGCACGCAAGAAGCGTAGGTCCATATGTCCTTGTAACTCAACAACCTTTAGGCGGTAAAGCTCAAAA
>ONMY01000118.1 GCA_900318975.1 uncultured Bacillota bacterium
CCATTCATTGAAGAACACTGCAAAGTAAACGGAATAAATGTTATTGGAAAAGAAGAATTTACTCTCCTCTTTGAATATACTCCATCAATGATAAGAAAGGCAGTTTTAGGTGAAGGTGAATTCGAACACTTTGAAATTGAAGAGCCTCTTCCAATGAGACCTCCTGTAATGTGCGCAGGCTGTCCTCATAGGGGCACCTTCTATGTTCTTCATAAACTTGGGCTTACTGTATCAGGAGATATAGGTTGCTATACACTTGGTGCTACTAACCCACTAAACGCTGTTGATTCAGTCGTTTGTATGGGTGCATCAATAGGTGTTGCTCATGGAATGGCTAAGGTTAGAGGAAAGGAATTTAATAAAAAACTTGTATCAGTAATTGGTGATTCCACATTCGTTCATTCTGGAATCACAGGATTAATTGATGTTGTATATAACAAAGGAATAAACACTGTAATCATATTAGATAATTCAATAACTGGTATGACAGGACATCAAGATAATCCAACTACTGGATATACCATAAGAAAAGAAGAAACCAAACAGCTTAATTTAATCGCTCTTGCAAAATCAATAGGAATTGAAAGTATTACTGTAGTTGATCCATTTAACCTTAAGGAATTTGAAAGAATAGTTAAGGAAGAAACTCAAAAAGAAGAACCATCCCTAATTATTGCACAGAGACCTTGTGCACTCCTTAAGGGTGTTAAATATGAAGGAAAAGCATTTATCACAGATGCTTGCAAGAAATGTAAGATGTGTATGGGTCTTGGATGCCCTGCAATATCTATTAAAGATGGTAGAGTTTTAATAGATAAGAATCAATGTAATGGTTGTTCGCTTTGCCTAAATGTTTGTCCATTTAAGGCAATAATTAAGGTGGAGGAATAATGCGTATGAAAAAGAGTATAATGATAGTTGGTGTTGGCGGACAAGGAACACTACTCGCATCTAGAATAATTGGAAATCTAGCGATTTCCTTAGGATATGATACTAAAGTATCTGAGGTTCATGGAATGAGCCAAAGAGGTGGCTCTGTCACAACTTATGTTAAATATGGCGATAAGATTTATTCACCTATAATTGATAAGGGGGAAGCTGATATAATCCTTGCATTTGAAACACTTGAAGCATACCGCGCTCTTCCATATCTTAAAAAAGATGGCATTATGGTTATTAATAATACTGAAATTGATCCTATGCCAGTAATCACAGGACAAATGGAATATCCAAAAGATATAATTAAAAAACTAAAAGAAAAAGTTAAAGTAATCGAACTCGATTCAACAAAATTAGCTTCTGAACTTGGAAATCCAAAATGCGCAAATGTTGTCCTTCTTGGTGCCTTTTCAAAAGAACTCGATATTCCATCTGATAAATGGATAGAAATAATAAAAGAAACTGTTCCATCAAAGTTTGTCGAACTAAATATTAATGCTTTTAAAAAGGGAATGGAAACTATATGATATACGATAAATCTATCGAGTGCATGGATAGAAAGTCCCTAGAAGCACTCCAAAGTGAAAGACTTATATGGCAAGTTACAAGAATGTATGAAAGAGTGCCACTCTTTAAAATGAGAATGGATGAAAAAGGACTAAAGCCAAGTGATATTAAATCTATCAAAGATTTATCTAAACTCCCTTTTTCTAATAAACAAGATTTAAGAGATAATTATCCTTATGGACTTTTCGCAGAACCTCTTGAAAATGTAGTACGTATCCACGCATCAAGCGGTACTACTGGTAAACAAATAGTAGTAGGTTATACAAAAAATGATCTAGATATGTGGTCAACCTGCGTATCACGAGCCCTTAATTCCTATGGCATAAGTAAGAAAGATATCTTGCAAGTATGCTATGGGTATGGTCTATTTACTGGTGGATTAGGTCTTCATGATGGCGCATCACATCTTGGATGCACTGTAATTCCTGCATCGACAGGTAATACAGTAAGACAGATGAACACAATGGTCGATTTTGGTGCGACAGCCATCTGTGCTACTCCATCATACTGCATGTATCTTGCGGAAGAACTCGAATCAAATAATTTAAGAGATAAATTAAAAGTTAAAAGAGCTGTCCTTGGTGCAGAACCTTGGGGAGAGGAGATGAGAAAACAGATCGAATCTAAGCTCTCTATTAAAGCATATGATATCTATGGGTTATCTGAAGTACTTGGTCCTGGTGTATCTTATGAATGTGAATGCCAAAAGGGCCTACATATAAATGAGGATATGTTTATCCCAGAAATCATTAACCCAGATACAGGCGAAGTACTGGGCGACGGCGAAGTTGGTGAACTCGTCTTCACATCAATAACTAAGGAAGCATTCCCAGTTATAAGATATAGAACACATGATTTATGTAGAATTTTAACTGGTACATGTTCATGTGGTAGAACATTTAAAAGAATGGGTAGAATTGAAGGAAGAACCGATGATATGTTAATTATTAGAGGTGTAAATGTCTTCCCATCACAAATAGAAGAAGTCCTACTCAAATATGGAGAAGGAATTACTCCAAATTATCAAATTATTGTTGATAGAGTAAATAACACTGATACACTTGAAGTTAAGGTGGAAATGAATGAAGGATTCTTCTTCGATGATGTTAAATCAATAGAATTAATATCATCTAATATAAGAGATAGCCTAAGAAGTGTACTCGGATTAAGCGCACAGGTTACTCTAGTTGGTCCAAAGACAATTGAAAGAAGCGAAGGAAAAGCTAAAAGAGTAATTGATAAGAGGAAAATAAGATAGGAGGCAACATATGAAAGTTAAACAAGTTTCAATTTTTGTAGAAAACCATAAAGGTGCACTTTTAGATATTATTTCAATTCTCGGAAATAATAATATTGATATTAAGGCACTATGTATCGCAGATACAGTTGATTATGGTGTATTAAGACTAATTGTAGATAAACCAAATGAAGCCCTATCTCTCTTAAAAGAAAATAGATATGTTGTTAAGATTAATGATGTAATCGCGATAAAGATATCTAATGAACCAGGAGGATTAAGTGATGCTCTTAAGGTGCTTGATGAGGCAAATTTAAATGTTTCATATCTTTATGCCTTTATCGGTTCATATGGAAATTATGCATCTGTCATGTTAAAGGTAGAAGATGAGGATAAAGCGATAGAATTATTCAAGAAGAACAACATCAAATTATTAAGCGATGAGGACTTAATTAAAAAAGATTAACTAGGAGTTTTTATGATTATTACAGATTTATTAGAGCGTAATGCCACTGACTTTCCAAACGATATCGCTTTAGTTGAAATAAACCCACTAAAAAAATCAGAAAAATATGTTACTTGGAAAGAATATAGTTTAATAGAGCCATCTAAAGCGAGCGAATATCGAAGAGAGATGACTTGGGAAGACTTCAATAAAAAATCAAACCGTTTTGCGAACATGCTTCTATCAAAAGGTGTTAAGAAG
>ONMY01000135.1 GCA_900318975.1 uncultured Bacillota bacterium
AAAACGATATTAAAAATAATATATAATTCAGATGAAATTAGTGGACACTATAGAGAAATGTTTATTGAATTATAGTGTTTTCAACTGTTATGAAGTTAATTGAGTTATTGCTGAGGGAAAAATGAATTTAGTATTGTTATCTGGCGGCTCTGGTAAAAGATTATGGCCTTTATCTAATGATGTTCGTTCAAAGCAGTTTATTAAGGTTTTAAAAAATCCAGATGGTCAGTACGAATCCATGGTACAACGAGTATATAGACAGGTTCGTTCTGTAGATTCTGATTCTTCTATTACAATAGCTACTTCAAAATCACAAGTATCTGAAATTGTTAGTCAGTTAGGTGATAATGTTGATATTTGTATCGAACCATGCAGAAGAGATACATTCCCAGCAATAGTACTTGCTTGTTTATATCTACATTACGTAAAAAAAGTTTCTTTAGATGAAGTTGTAGTAGTTTCTCCTGTAGATCCATATGTAGAAGATTCATATTTCAAAACTTTAAAGCAATTATCTGATTTTACTGCTCAAACAAATGAAAGCAATCTTTCATTAATTGGTATTGAACCAACATACCCAAGTGAAAAGTATGGCTACATTATTCCAAATGCACCAACAGAACAAAGTTTTGTAAAAATGTTTAAGGAAAAGCCTACAACTGAAGTTGCAGAGCAGTATATAGCTGAAGGTGCATTATGGAACTCTGGGGTATTCGCGTTCAAACTAGGTTATCTAATTAACAAAGCTCACGAATTAGTTGATTTTACAGATTATGCTGATTTTTTATCAAAGTACGATACAGTACAAAAGATTAGCTTCGACTACGCAATTGTAGAAAAAGAAGCAAAGATATCAGTAATTAGATATAAAGGTGAATGGAAGGATTTAGGTACTTGGAATACATTAACTGAAGTTTTACCTGATCAACTTATGGGTAATGCTATAGTTTCAGAAAACTGTACTAATACTCATGTTCTAAATGATCTACCAATACCAGTGCTTTGTATGGGAATTCAAGATGCAATTGTAACAGCAAGTCCTGAAGGCATCTTAATTTCAACAAAGGATGATTCTCCAAAAATTAAGGGCTATGTTGAAAAGATTGACCAAAGCATAATGTTTGCAGAAAAGTCATGGGGTTCTTTTAGGGTTCTAAACGTATGTGAACAAGGTATGACTCTTTCAATGGAAATTTTACCAGGTAAGAGAATGAGTTACCATTCTCATGAAAATAGAGATGAAGTGTGGGTGTTCTTATCAGGTAAAGGTCATGTTGTTATTGATGGAATGGAAAGAACTGTTTCAAAAGGTGATGTAATGACAATTTCCGCAGGATGCAGACATACCATAATTGCAGAAGAAAAAATTGAACTAATTGAAGTTCAATTAGGTGCTGATATTTCTGTTTCAGATAAGAAGAAGTTTGATTTATAGAAATATAAGAAACATCCTAGTTATTAGACATAACTATGTATAAAGATCACTATTATAACTAGAGTATAAAGCGTTACATATATTTTTAGAATGTATCGCTTTTAATACTAAATTGCTAGAGAAGAATTTTATGGATATAAGAGAACCTTTTTTATTGAAGCCCATAGGCAAAGATTATTTATGGGGCGGTTCAAGATTAAATACAGAATTTTCAAAGAATATTCCGTTATCACCTCTTGCAGAATCTTGGGAATGTTCAACTCATAAAGACGGATCTAGTATCATCGCTTCTGGTGATAATGAAGGTATGTCGTTAACAGATTACATAAAACAGCATCCAGAAGTTATGGGTGATAATGTTTTAAACAATCCTGATTTAAATCACGAAGAACTTCCTATTCTTATTAAATTGATTGATGCAAAATCTAATTTATCAGTACAGGTTCATCCAAATGATGAATATGCTAAAGAACATGAAAATGGTTCTTTAGGTAAAACTGAAGTATGGTATGTATTGGATGCTACAACTGATGCAAGTTTAGTTTATGGTTTTTCTAACAATGTAACAGAAGATATAGTTAGAGAAAGTGCTGCTAACGGTACTTTAGAAAAGTATTTACAAAAAGTACAAGTTAAGAAGGATGATTTATTCTTTATTCCTTCAGGAACAGTTCATGCAATAGGTGCTGGTGCTTTAATTGCTGAAATTCAAGAAAATTCAAATATAACATACAGATTGTATGATTATGACAGAAAGGATAAAAACGGTAATAAAAGAGAGCTTCATGTTGAAAAAGCAATTGAAGTTATGAATATGAATGCTTCCTCCTTACCAAAACAAAGATTAAGATATACTAAGTTTAAGTCTGGTTATTCTTCTGAATTTCTATGTATGTGTAAATATTTCAAACTAGACAAACTGCACTTTAATTCAGATTTAAGAAAAAACTTTGTTGAATTCAAATCTTCACAAAGATCTTTTCAGACTTTGTTATGTACTGAAGGTTGTGGCGTTTTATATTACGGCACTAATTTTGAAAAACATATTCCGTTTTTTAGAGGTGATTGTATCTTTATTCCTGCAAATTCATATAGCTTTAAGATACACGGTGTTGCTACATTCTTAAAAGCAATATGTTAGTTTTTGTTTAGGTTTTATAAAGAACAATTAAGGTAGTTTTAAATCATGGTACGACGTAGATCACATTTTTTATTTTATTTTATTACTATCGTATAAACATACACCCAATTATAATATACT
>ONMY01000119.1 GCA_900318975.1 uncultured Bacillota bacterium
ATAATATTTGAGATTGAAGATTATAAAAAAGAAAACAATATCTATTTTGTATATTTAAATAGTATAACAACCATAGATAACAACAAAGAGTTTCCAGATATTGAACAAAAAGAAATAGAAGAAGTAATTGCGGATTTATTTAAAAAGATAGAAATCAATTATGTTAATGTTGTAGAAGGAAGAGTAAACATAGATGATTTTTCCACAATGAATCTATATGATGGATTTAGTGAAAATCCATATAAAAACGGAGAGCATAGATCACTTACAGGGTATGCTATTAGGAAAAATGATGTTGAAATTAATTTTTATGTAGTAGATGAAAAAGAAGAAAGACCTATATTTGATTTAAATGTAAAATCTTTAGGTATTAAGGGTCTTTCATACCACAATGGTTCGTGTTTAATTAATGGAATAAATTTTAAATTTAAAGAGATTGGTGATTATGGGTCAGGAATTCAAATGAGAAGTAAAACAAACTCAACAAATAGCCTCTCATCTATGATTTATAATACTAATGCTTTCAAAAAACCAATAAAAAGGTTGATTATTAGCTATAATGAAGAAAAAACCCCAAGAAACGAAGACCACGTATTAAAATTATCTTTTGGAAATACGATAGAATGCAAAGATGCTACTGCATATCTAAACACAAAAGAAAACAAGAAAGAATATGTTTTAGAACTTAAGAACGACTTTGTTTTTATAAATATCTCTGTGCCAGAATCATACGGGTATTCAAGTTTTATTGATTCATTTATAATTGAACTAGGTGAATGATTTTACAAAATCTTATTTATTGCATAATTATCATAACTATGATAAAATCAAGATGTGAGTGGTGAATAACCGCTCCATTTTATTGAAGGAGGCATTCACATGGATTTAGAAAAAATTAAAAATGATATTGAACCTATTTGTGCTGATTTAGGACTAAAACTCTTTTCTTTAGAATACAAAAAGGAAAACAATCAAAATATGCTTTCTATAATTGTTGATAAGAAAGGATTCCTCGATATTGACGATTTAGAAGCTGTCACAAACAAAATCAACGAATATTTAGATAAGGAAGATCCAATTGATGAAGAATACAACCTCGATATTTCATCAAGAGGACTAGAAAAAGATTTTGAATTCGAAGATGCAAACTATTACATCGGTGAATGGGTAGAAGTTAAAACCATGGATCAACTTCATAAGGGAGAACTAGTAGAATCTTCAAGCGATTCACTTGTGATTAGAACAGAAAAAAATAAAAAAATAAAAATAAATGCGAACGACATAATGAATATTCATATTGTCGTTAAGTTCTAGGAGGAACGAAAATGATTAATCATGATTTCTTTAACGCTCTTCAAGAATTATGTGAAGAAAGAGGACTAGAAAAAGATTTAATTCTTGAAGCAGTAGAAAAAGGTATCGTTAATGCTTACAAAAAAGAATATGGCATTCCAAACGCGAAAGTAAAATTCAATGAAGAAAAAGGCGAAATCTATATTTGCCAGTATTACACAGTTGTTACACCAGAAGAAAAAGCAGAAGACACAGAAGAAGATCCTTCTAGAGTAACACCTATTGAAGCTAAAGCAATTAGAAGAACTGCAAAGCTTGGAGATTATTTTGAAGTTAAGATCAATGTAAATCCTAAAGACTTTGGACGTATTGCAATTAACTCAACTAAACAAATCTTAAATCAAGAAATAAGACGTCTTGAAAGAGAAAAGAGCTATGAATACTTTAGCCAACATGAAGATGAAATGATTACAGGCACAGTTACATCTGTAACTGATTCTCAAGTTATTCTTGATCTTGGATATGATGTATCAAGCTCTATTGCTAGAATAGAAGTTCCAAGAGAAGAATGCAGAATTGGTGGAAGAATTAAAGTTTATCTTTCAAGAGTTGAAATGACTCCAAAAGGACCAAAGGTGTATATTTCAAGAAGCGATAAGAACTTAATCAAGAGATTATTCGAAGAATATATCCCAGAAGTAAAAGATGGAACTGTTGAAATTCTTGGAATTGCAAGAGATTCAGGAGACAGAACAAAAGTTTGTGTTAAATCAACTATTGAAGATGTAGATGCACTTGGTTCTTGCCTAGGTCCAAAAGGAAAGAGAATTAAAGACATCATCGATATATTAAATGGTGAAAAGATTGATATTTATGAATGGAGCAATGATCCAAAAGAACTTGTTACAAATGCTTTAAAGCCAGCAGAAGTAATCGGCGTTCAATTCAATGAAGCCGAAAAACAAGCTCTCGCTGTTGTTCCTGAAGATCAATTTTCACTAGCAATCGGTAAGAAAGGACAAAATGTTCGTCTTGCCGTTCAATCATCTGGTTGGAAGATTGATATTAAGAGCGTACCTCAAGCTCTCGAAGAAAACATTGATTTCTAATGAAAGAAAAGAAGATTCCACTAAGAAGATGTGTTGTTACTGGTGAAAGATGTGAAAAGCAATCTTTAATTAGAATTGTTAGAACACCAGAAGGAAGCACAATAATAGATCCAACAGGAAAAGCAAATGGTAGAGGTGCTTATCTAAAAAAGGATAAAGATGTTATTTTAAAAGCTAAAAGGACAAAAATTTTAGAAAAGCATCTAGAAACATCTATTGATGATAGCATCTATACAATGCTTTTAGAATTAGTTCAAAATGACAAACAATAAATTAAATCTTTTAGGTCTAGCATATAGAGCTAAAAAAATCTCTATTGGTTCCGATTTAACAATAGAAGCAATTAAAAAGAATAACTGTTTTTTAGTGTTCTTTGATAAGGATTATTCAAGCTCTACTGAAAAACAAATAAAAAAACTATGCGACATTAACAAAATACCTTATATTAATGAGTTTACTAAAGACGAACTCTCGCACGCAATCGGAAAAGTGGCAAATATAAGAGTTATTGGAATAATTGATAAAGGATTCGGTGATTCTATAGTTAAATGCGCATAAAAGGGAGGAAATTATGCAAAACAACAAACCTCAATACAAACAAAATTCAAAAAAGAATAATAATCAAGGTAAAAACAAAAACTTTAATAATTATTCTAAACCAAAACAACAACAACCTCTTCCAAAACTACCACTTGTATATGTGGATGGAATGACTGTTGGCGATATTGCAGAAGTTACTAAGAGAAGTTCAGCTGATATCATTAAATCTTTAATGATGCTTGGTATACTTGCAAACCAAACACAATCAGTTGATAGAGATACCGCAGAACTCCTTGCAGGAGAACTTAAAATAGAATTCAAAGTTGATGAATCAAAAGATTATACAAACTTTGAAAAGATTGAATTTGTTGATGATCCAGCTGATTTAGAACCAAGACCACCAGTTGTAACAATCATGGGTCACGTAGACCATGGTAAAACAACTCTATTAGATACAATTAGAAATTCAAGAGTAGTACTCTCAGAAGCTGGTGGAATCACTCAAGCAATCGGTGCTTATTCGGTTGAAAGAAATGGTAAAAAGATTACTTTCATCGATACTCCAGGTCACGCTGCATTCACTGAAATGCGTGCACGTGGTGCAAAAATTACCGATATCGTTGTGCTTGTAGTTGCTGCTGATGATGGTGTAATGCCACAAACAAAAGAAGCAATTGACCACGCAAGAGCATCTAATTGTCCAATCATTGTTGCAATAAACAAAATTGATAAACACAATGCAAATCCAGATAGAGCTAAACAAGAACTATCTGAACTCGGTCTTCTTCCTGAAGAATGGGGTGGAACGGTTCCTTATGTTGGAATTTCAGCATTAAAAGGTACAAATGTACCACTATTACTCGACACCATTCAACTTGTTGCTGAAGTTGAAGAATATAAAGCAAACCCATCAAGACTTGCAACTGGATATGTTATTGAATCAAAACTCGATAAATCAAAAGGCCCAACTGCAACTCTTCTTGTAAAAGCTGGTACACTTCATGTATCTGATATAGTAGTTGTTGGTAATGTTTGGGGTAAAGTTCGTACAATGACAAACGATCTTGGAAAACAAGTTCGTCAAGCACTACCTAGTGACGCTGTATCTATTACAGGTCTTTCAGAAGTTCCACAAGCCGGAGATCAATTCTTAGTATTCAAAGATGAACGTCAAGCAAGATCAATTTCTGAAACAAGAACACAACGCGCAAAAGCACAGGCTCAAGCACAAACTTCAGTCATTTCTTTAGACCAACTATTTAAAGAAAAGGCAGAAGGTGAAATTCCAGAATTAAATCTCATGCTTAAAACAGATACATCTGGTTCTGCAGAAGCTATGAAGGGATCTTTAGAAAAGATCGATGTTAATGGTGCTAAACTTAATATCATCCGTGCATCAGTAGGTCCTGTAACTGAAACAGATGTACTACTTGCTCAGGCAAGCCGTGCTGTAATCATTGCATTTAACGTAATAGCTCTTTCTAATGTTAAAGACTTTGCAAAAGCTAAAGGCGTAGATATTAGATCATACAACATCATCTATAAATTACTCGAAGATATCGAAGCTGCAATGAAAGGTATGCTTGCACCAGTATATGAAGATAAAGTATGCGGTCAAGCCGAAGTTAGAGAAACATATAAAGTTACTAAACTCGGTACAATCGCAGGATGTTATGTTACAGATGGTCTCGTTAAGAGAAACTGCCTTGTTGAAGTAATTAGAGAAGGAATAGTTATCTATTCTGGAAAACTTTCATCACTTCGTCGTTTTAAAGACGATGTGAAAGAAGTTAAACAAGGATTTGATTGTGGTATTATGGTTCAAAACTTCAACGATATAAAAGTTGGAGACATCATGCAATTTAGTATCACTGAGGAAGTAAAAGATGAAGAGTAATTATATTTTAAGACTCGAATCTTCTATAAAGAGGGCAATTTCAGAAATTCTAAATTTTGAAGTTAAAAATAATATTGGTCTTGTTACTGTGACAGAATGCAGTATTACCTCTGACTTAGAATATCTGACTGT
Source organism: uncultured Bacillota bacterium (assembly GCA_900318975.1). Lineage (GTDB taxonomy): Bacteria > Bacillota_I > Bacilli_A > Izemoplasmatales > UBA1188 > UBA1188. Next base: position 4,972 of record ONMY01000119.1, read on the forward strand.
ATACTATACAGTATTAAGTGAAAACGATAGAAAGAGAGCAAGAGAAGGCCTTGAATCATCAAAAGGATTCATTAGAACTTCACTTGCATCTAAAGTACAGATGAGAAAAGTACCAAACATAACATTCAAATATGATGATTCTTATCAAAGAGGATCAAGAATAGAAGAGCTACTTGCTGAAGCCAAAGCCAAAAGCATGACTGACGAAAATAGTTAAGAGATGAACGATAAAATAAGAGAAAAACTCGATACCCTTCCAGAACTTCCTGGTTCCTACCAGATGTTAGATGAGAATGGGACAATAATTTATGTTGGTAAAGCGAAAAATCTAAGAAATCGAGTTCGCTCTTATTTTGTTGGCGCTCACAATAATAAAACATCGGCTCTTGTTTCTAAAATAGATGATCTTAAGTACATTGTAACTGCAAACGAAAGAGAAGCTTTTCTTCTTGAGATATCTTTAATAAAGGAATACAACCCATTTTATAACATAGATCTTACAGATGATAAAACATATCCATATATAGAATTCACTAAAGAAAAGAATCCAAAACTAACTATTACAAGACATCTTTCAAAAAAGAATAATAGATATTTTGGTCCATATACGAACGTTGTTTCTGCAAGAAAGACAATGGAACTATTAAACAAGATATATAAGCTTAGAAAATGTAATACAGTTCCAAAAAAGCCATGCATATATTATGAAATGGGAGAATGTATGGCCCCATGCATAAATAGTGTATCAAAAGAAGAATACGATAAGATTTATAAAGAAATCAAAGGTCTATTATACGGAAACGAATTATCTCTTCTTACAAAATTAAAAGAAGAGATGAATATGTATAGTTCTTTTCTAGACTTTGAAAACGCAAAAAAGACAAGAGATCTAATAAACAGTATCAACGATACAATAGTTAGACAGGATGTAATATTAAAAGAAAAGATTGATGCAGATGTCTATGGAATTACATATGATGATTCATTATTATCTTTATCATTAATATACCTTAGAGGTGGAAAAATAATATTATCTAAAAACGAAATAGTACCATATTATTTTGATTTAGAAGATGCAATAATTCACTCTATCGTAAAAAACTATGAAACACTAAATCCACCAAAATATATCTTTATAGATAAAGAATATAAAGATTTATTAGAAGGATTAATTGAAGATACATCAATCTTTAGCCCTCAAAAGGGAACAAAGCACAATCTCTTGCTAATGGCTAAGAAAAACAGCGAAATATCTCTTGAAAACAAAAACAAGATTCAAGTAGATAAGAAAAGACTTGCTTTAATAGAGCTATCTGAACTACTAAATATAAACATTCCAAACAGAATTGAATCATTTGATAACTCTAATCTCTTTGGAGATTCTCCTGTTTCAAGTTGTGTAGTTTTTATTGGTGGTAAAAAAGCACCAAAAGAATATAGAAAATACCATGTTAAATCAATCGTTGGTCCAAATGATTATGGGACAATGAAAGAAGTAACATATAGACGATATAAAAGAATAAAAGAAGAAAATCTCATACCGCCAGATTTAATCTTAATAGATGGTGGAGAAACACAAGTCAAAGCCTGTCTCGAATCTTTAAGAGAACTCGATATGGAAATCGATGTTGCTGGAATGAAAAAGGATGATACACACTCAACCAACACCCTAATCTTTAAAGACAAAGAATATGAACTCGACAAACACTCTAATCTTTTTAAATTACTATTTGAAATTCAAGAAGAAGTTCACCGCTTTGCAATCACATTCCATAGGCAAATAAAAGAAAAGAGTGCATTTGCCTCAATCCTTGATGAGGTCAAAGGCATTGGCCCAACACTCAAAGAAAACTTACTATCTAAATTTAAGACAATAGACGCAATAAAAAACGCAGATATAGAAGAACTTAAAAAGATAGGATTAAATGATAAGACAATAGAAAAATTAAAAGAAAGATTAAATGAGGAAATAGAATTTGAATAGCGCATACGGACTCGTCCACGACTATTACCCAAGAGAAAAAATGATATCTCTAAAGCTTGAAAACAAGCTGTCTTTTTTCTACTTTCCAAAGCATCTTCATAAAATCTTTAACAAATCGATGATTTATAAATCTGTATATATTTTCTTTGATTATTCAGAAAAAGATGTAAAAGTATTAAAAGGCGCAGAAGCAAAACTTATTACTAGTATTGAAAAAATTGAATATCAATCAAATAAAGGCCTTGTATCATTATATAATCAGGAAGCAAAGAAAAAAAGCGAGATAGAAACAATTAATTCTTATGAATATAAGATGTTTATCGACTTCGAATTTACAATGCCAGAATACGGCGAAAAAAAGCCAAATTTTGTATCTGAATTACTACAAATTGGAGTTGTAATAAGCGATAAAAATGATAAGATAATAAATGAATACTCAAACTACATAAAAACAGATAATCCAGTATCTCTTAGAACAAAAAGATTCTTAAGAATTGATGATGAAGAATTAGAAGAATCAATCTCACAAGAACAGTTCTATGAAGACTATTTAAGTTTTATAAATATCTATAATCCAACCATATTTGTATGGGGTGGTGCTGATACAAAGATACTAGATAGTTTTTATAAGAGACACAAGGTTAAAGATATTTCTGCTGAATATGTAGATCTTGCACAAATTATCAAAAAGCATTATGAATTAAAAAGTGAACTTGGTTTATTTAATGCCCTAAGAATATTTAAAGGAATTGAGGCAGAACAAGCACATCATGCATTAACAGATGCTGCCGCAACAAAAGAAGTGTTCGATTGTTTTAAGACTCTAATCAATTGTGAACACGATATAAATCTTAAGGAAAAATTAGAAGAACTCAAAAACAGAGATATAGAAACAACCGAAGACGAAGAAGAAGAAAAGAACTAGGAAGTCCTAGTTCTTTTTTACTCCATATCATCCTTAGTTTTTGTTAATTCTGATTTTGTTGGATGAATTTCAGCTTTTTCTATATCTGTTTTATTTAATATCAAGAATATTGAAGGATTTTGCTTACATATATCCCTTATATATGCCGCAATATCATCTTTAAACTTTTCTTTAACAACATCCATATCGTCATCTTTTTGAACAGGATTATTGTTAAAGTAATTAATTGTAAATATTTCAATGTTTGTGAAAACATCTTCATTATCCTTTGCAAACAAGAACCCTTTTGAAATCGTTGTAGGTCTAACTAGTGGCTTACCATCTTTGTTTAGTGTTATGATAAGTGTTAACATTCCTGTTTGAGATAATACTTTTCTTTCGTTTATTACAGCGGTATTAACACCACCAACATCCGTTCCATCGACGAGTATTGCTTTTGCAGGTATTTTTTGTGATAATACTTTAGCCCCACTTTCATTTATTACAAGGACAGCCCCATTTTCAAGTATAAATATATTATTTGGATTCATTCCACAGTCTATAGCACTTTTTGCGTGAGTCTTTAGCATATAATATTCACCATGGACTGGCATAAAGTATTTAGGTCTTAATAATTTTAACATTAATTTTTCTTCTTGAGATGATGCGTGTCCTGATGCATGGACATCATTAAATGTTGATTGAACAACGACCTCTGCACCTTGTTTTGAGAGAAGATTGATGACGTTATCTATTTCTGGAGCATTTCCAGGAATTGCAGAACTTGAGAATATTACAGTATCACCAGGCTCAATTTTAATTAATTTATGTTGTCCTTGTGCAATTCTTGATAGTGCAGCTAAAGGTTCACCCTGTGAACCGGTTGAAAGAATTGTGATTTCGTTGCTTGGGAAATCATTTATCATCTTTTCATCGATAAAGTTCTCTTCTTTAGCTTTTATGTAGCCCATATCTCTTCCGATTTGTACTACACTTTCCATGCTTCTTCCTGTAACAAGCACTTTTCTATTGTTTTCAATAGATGATTCAATCAATTGATTAATTCTTGATACATTAGATGCGAATGTCGCAACAATTATTCTCCCCTTTATTTCACGGAAGAGATCCTTAATATTATCTGCAACATACTTTTCTGATGTAGATGTCTCTTTAACTTTTGCGTTTGTTGAGTCACTTAAAAGAAGAAGCACACCCTTTTGTCCCATCGAACATAATTTTTGATAATCTGCATCTTTTCCAACTGGAGTTAAATCAATTTTAAAGTCACCAGTTGTAACAACATCACCATACGGTGTTGTAATGCATATACCAAACGCATCAGGGATTGAGTGAGAAACCCTAAAGAACGAAACAATAAAGTTCGTAAATTTTAGTCTTTCAAGTTCGTGGAATTCATATATCTGTACTCTAACATTTGGGAAGTCTTCCATCTTTTTTCTAATAAGAGAAGCACCAAACCCATTTGCGAATATTCTTGGAATCTTTACTTGTTTTAAAAGATATGGTATTCCACCAATATGGTCTTCATGACCATGTGTTATGAATAATCCTCTAATTTTATGTTGATTCTCAATGAGATATGAATAGTCTGGAATAATATAATCAATGCCATAAAGATCATCTTCAGGGAAAAGAATTCCTGAGTCGATGATCAGTATTTCATCTTTATATTCAACAACATACATGTTTTTGCCTACTTCATATAAACCGCCAAGTGCAAAAACTTTAAGGTCACCCGTTGGCTTTGGCTGATTCAAGTCCTTTCTTATCTCCATGTGAGCCTCCTAAAAATATTATATCATTAAAACTAGAGTTTTAAAGATAAAAATATGTTAAAATAAAACAAAGGCGGAGAATAAATATGAAAAAGAGTCTCATATTAAAAATATTAATAGGCTTGACTATAGTTGCAATTATGTTTGCAACCATACTTGCAGTTTATACTGGACAAACATTTTTTAAAGCTACAGAGTTCAACACAGTATATCTCATTGAATTTATTGGTTCAATTGCGCTTGATCTTGGGCTCTTTATATTATCACTCTTTTTGATGATAAAAATCCTTGGAGGAAAAGAAGATGGAAAGAATAGCAAAGTTCGAAAAGATAAGTAAAAACGATAAAAACAAAGATTTCTATGATGAAATAATTCTTCCAAAAAGAGCTACATCAGGAAGTGCTGGATATGACTTTCATATTCCATATGCCCTAACAATTAAACCACACGAATCTGTATCTATTGAAACCAATGTTAGATGCAGGATGCAAGAAGATTATGTTCTATTTATCTTCCCAAGAAGCAGCCTTGGGAGAAAATACAAACTAACACTAGACAACACTTGTGGTGTTGTTGATAGCGACTATTATAATGCTGATAACGAAGGACATATAATAATCTTTATGACAAACCATTCAGAAAACACCTTAGTACTTGAGAAGAACGACAGATTTGCACAAGGCATATTCTTAAAGTTTGGTATCACAGAAGATGACGACATAAAATCCAAAAGAAAAGGTGGATACGGTTCAACAGGAAAATAAGCGGAGAGATAATATCTCCGTTTTTTGTTCGCAATTTCTAGATAAAAACATCACATTTCTATCATATCTATGTATTATAATATGATATAATCATATATAGATAATAGTGGAGGAAAATTTATGAAACAAGTAAATATTTTAATAGCAGATGATGAACTTAGAATTCGTAAATTATTATGCGAGTTCTTTACTAAAAAACTCGGATATCGTTGTATAGAAGCACAGGACGGAGAAGAAGCTCTTGAAATCTTCTTTTCTGGAAGAGTAAAAATAAGCTTAGTTATTCTTGATGTAATGATGCCAAAATATTCAGGATGGCAAGTGCTTGAAAAAATAAAAGAAGCATCTAATGTTCCTGTTGTAATGTTAACTGCAAAAGCTGAAGAAGAAAGTCAACTAAAAGGCTTCCGTCTTGGCGCAGATGACTACGTTACTAAACCATTCTCACCAAACATCCTTCTTGCAAGATGTGAAAAACTAATCAGAGGCTTAGATAGCGATGATAAAGATGTTGTGTTTGGAATCATCAAAATCAATGCAGCCGCAAGAGAAGTATATATAAACGATGAAGAAATTCAACTTACACCAAAAGAATATGAACTCTTAAAATGCTTCATCGACAATAAAGGAATAGCTCTTTCAAGAGATAAA
>ONMY01000132.1 GCA_900318975.1 uncultured Bacillota bacterium
AATGTCCTTTGTGGAGAATGTAAGGAAAACACAATACTGTCTTGGTATAGTAGTAGTTCAAGCTTAGTTAGTCAGGGATATGTAGTGTCCGACTATTACAAAAGAATTTCTATCAATCAGGCTGGCCTAATATGTAAAAGCATCCCAAGGAATGAAAGGTGCCGAATATGCAAAAAACAGACAGTATTATCATAGGTAATGGAAATATTAAAGTTGCTGTTGCTCTGGAAGTTATCCGGAAACTAAGAGATATTCAAAAGACACACTCGTTCAGAATAGAAAGTGGTGGAATTATAGTTGGTTATTATGAAAACTCTCTGGGGGAACTCTTGATTTCTGATTTAACCTTTCCACAGGCGGATGATGTTTGCAGACGATATCGCTTTGTTCGAAAAACCACTGGCCATCAAGAAATAATGGATGCATTATGGGAGAAGTCCGGACGCAAGAAGAGTTATCTAGGAGAATGGCATACGCATAATCAAGGAATTCCCATCCCTTCTCCCCTGGATAAGCTTAATTGGAAAAAGATAGCAAAGCGAGAACAAAATTTTGATGTATTGTATTTTGTGATTGTTGGAACAGATAGAATTGGTTTCTGGGCAATACACGATAATATGTTGAAGCAGATTGATAAAATATGATTCTAAATATCGAGGTGACTTGAATGCCAGATTTAGAAAAACGGCCATCTATTCCGGTGCAAGTACAAAGAGAACTATGGGGACGATCAGCCGGAAGATGTGAGTTTCGCGGATGTAATGAATGCTTGTATAAGGATCCAGTTACTCAACAGCCCCGAAATATTGCGCATATAGCTCATATTATCAGTTGGAAATCAACAGGTCCCAGAGGGAATCCTGTTGATTCTCCACGGCTTGCAAAAGATATCAGCAATTTGATGCTTACATGTCCGATACATAATAATTTGATAGACGATCTCAAGTATGAGGAAGAATATCCTGTTGATAGATTAAGAAAAATGAAGAAAGATCATGAAGATCGAATATTACAGTTGTCAGGACTTGGCCAGGAGTATTCTTTGCGTGTGGTTGAATTAGTCAGTAAACTACAAGACCAGGTACCAGCTATCGATCCAAAAGATGAAATGGATGCTCTTTTACCGTTCTATCCTATGAGAGAGAAAGTTTGTATTGATCTTTGTAATACCGAAAGCATAAGAGATGCAAAACGGATAATAGATCAGAGAGTTTCTTTACATTTAGATGGAGATGATCAAGGAAAGAGCTATGCAGTATTCATAATGGCGAAAATCCCATATAGTTGCTATTTAGGATATGCATTTGGGGATAAAAGGAAAGTGAAAACCTTCCAACATTTTAGAGATACAGACGACTGGAAATGGAAAAATGGTGGCGGACATGTAGGAATAATTACTCCGGAGACGAAAAAATGCTCAGATGTTAATCTTTTAGTGAATCTTAGTGGGATTATTGCAAAGGAGCTCATTCCGTCATATCCGTCTTACATTATTCAAGCTGAAACTCCGAGTGTTTACTTTTTGCAGAGCGAGGAGCAAGTTGTAGAATTCAGGATGCGATATCGAGAAGTATTGGATCAAATTCGAAACATACACAGTGAAGAAGTTAAAATACATCTATTTGTTGCAGCTCCGAATCCAATCACATTTGAGATTGGTAGATCTATTATAAAAAATATCGACCCAACAATAATTCTTTATGATAAAACTGCGGATGATGTTCGTTATAAAAAAATCATGGTGTTACATTACAGAATTCGTGATGGCAAAAAACCAGAAGGCCAAGGGGTGTTAGATAATGAAAAAGATATGTGACAAGATTATAAGTAACGGAAGACAGATCTTGGAGATAATTATTCTAATACTTGTTACATCGATACCATGGATAGTCGATTTAAAGGATATATTCAAGGATTATCTGAGCACACATCCTATATCGCCTGATGACTTCTTCTGGCAAGTTGCACTTAGGAATGGTAATATTATTGCTTCTATCGTGCTTTTTTTTGCTGTTTTGTACCTTATTAGGCTGTTTAATCGTGAATTCGTTATGAACCGTAAACGTGTTTATCATGACTATAGTTATGCCTGGTACTGGTTTTGTGCCAAAGTATTAGGAATCAACAGTTGCGATTTGGTGCTTGTACCGATTTATATGCAGTTCAAACTGGTGATAAGGGCTACTTTCCAAAATTACCCGTTGGATGAAATGGAATACCCAGAAATTGAGAATGAAATGGATAGTAAAGTGATGATATTTGATGGAAATAAAGTGTCAAGAGAAATAAACCTGATTTTGGAAGACACCTATCCTGTTGATATACAGCAAATACCAAGATCAAAACGAGGATATAAGACTTTTAAGGTAATCCGAAATAGTGGTACTGATAATACTCGTCATTTTAGCCAGAAATTCATCAACGCGATTATCAAATGTGTTAGAGGAATAAATGGTAAGACAATTATAAACATATATGCGACAACTAATCCTTTAAACACGAAACATATTGCAAAAAGAGCATTTGG
>ONMY01000120.1 GCA_900318975.1 uncultured Bacillota bacterium
ATAGTGAAATAATAATACTCAAAGCAGCAAATTTGAGTATATTTATGCTACTATTCAGACTCAAAAAGACCATTTATTCATATTCATTTGAAATATTTAACTATATTTAAATAAAAATAATGGACAAATTCAAATTATCAAATAACTTCCTATAATGTATATTATGTTAACCATATAAATATATCTAAATCTGGGCAAGTATTTGAAATTGTGTGTAAAGTGGATTTTGATGGTCTTAGCAATCAAGTTCTTATTTTTCTTGAATAATGGGATTTTGATTTAAAATTAACTCTGAATTCCACCTAAATACATACTTTTTAATCATTTTTTTACTACTCAAATCGAGAGAAGTTTTAACTTATAATATGTATATTTATATTTATAGTTTTATATAGGCTATAAAACACTATTTTTTATAAAAACCTATTGAAATCGGAAACTTTCTAGAGAATGCATATTTACCCATAAAAAATAAAATTTGGCCGATTTCAAAAAGCAAAAAATAAAAAAGTCGATTTTCATCATTTTGATAATCGACTTTATTTTTAATAATTTGATTTTATAAAAATTATCCTAAAATTTTTCCAAGTGCAATTCTTATAAGTTCACTTGTTGACTTGCTTGTATCAAGTGTTGGGAGGACTTTGTTGATATCTTTATCACTATATCCAAGAACACTTAAAGCATCGTGAACTTCATCTAATACTAAATAATTTCCTGAGTAAGATTTAATATCAACTTTTCCTTTAAGATCTAAAACTATTTGTTGAGCTGACTTAGATCCAATTCCTGGGAACTTGCATAAATATTTATAATCACCAGAATTAATAGCTTGAGCAATATTTGATACTGATCCAGTTGCTAGAATGGCCATTGCACTTTTTGGCCCGATTCCATTAACACTTATTAAGCTTTCAAATAGTTTCTTTTCTTCTTTATCCAAAAATCCAAAAAGTGTCAAATTGTCTTCTTTAACATGTAAATGTGTATAAACAACAAATTGTTCATCTAATTTGAATGAATATGGATTTGGAGTATAGATTTTATATCCGATATCATTTGATACAACAACTACAGAGTCTTTTTGTATTTCAACTACTTTTCCCTTAATTAATTCAATCATTTTTCCTCCTAGTCATTAAACTCAAATTGTATAGTGCCAATACGTACTAAATCACCGTTTTGGCATCCTAAATTTTTGAGTTCATCTTCTACTCCCATTTTCTTTAATGTTTTTGCAAATCTTAGAACAGATTCTTGACTATTTTCATTAAAAGTTCTTAGTAATTCATCGATTCTTGGACCGCTAACAACGTATACCATTTCATCATAATCTTTTGATACTTCGAATCCTTTATCTTTAATAGGATTAAATGTATATTCAACAACCTTATTATTAGATTCTGGAGTGATGATTTTTTCGTTTTCAAGATCTATTAAATCCGCAACTTTATATATTAATTCATTTAGTCCAATTTTATTCATCGCAGATATTTTTACAAGATTTGGTTCTTCTTCATATTTATTTTTATATTCTAAAATAAACTCGTTTGTATTCTTATTGAAATACTCTGAATCAAGCTTGTTTATAACTATTAATTCACTCTTTTTCATGATGTTTTCATCATAAAGCTTTAGTTCGTTTCTAATAGATTCATAGTCTTTAAAAAGACCGCCTTCTTCTTTTGAACCATCCAAAACATGAATAATAACTTTAGTTCTTTCAACGTGTTTTAAGAATTGAAATCCTAGTCCAAGTCCATTTGATGCACCTTCAATTAAACCAGGTAAATCAGCACATACAAATGATCTATCATCTGGCACTAAAACCATACCTAAATTTGGCTGTAAAGTGGTGAAATGATAAGCTGCAATTTTAGGTTTGCATTCAGAAATCACTGAAATAATTGTGGATTTTCCAACGCTTGGGAAGCCCACAAGTCCAGCATCCGCAAGAACCTTTAATTCGAGTCTAATTTCGAGTTCTTTTCCAGATTCCCCAGGTTCTGCAAACTTAGGTGCTTTGTTTCTTGAGTTTGCAAACATTGCATTTCCTCTTCCGCCTCTTCCGCCTTTTAATATAATTCTTTCCTCATCAGCGTTTACTAAATCTGCGATTAATTCACCAGTTTTATTATTGAAAATTTGAGTACCAACAGGAACATTTATTATAGTATCCTCGCCAGATCTACCAGTCATGTTCTTGATTTTTCCATTTTCACCGTTTTCTGCAGAGATTTTTTTCTTATATCTTAATGGCAATAATGTATTTTCATTAGTTCTTGCAATAAATATTATTGATCCACCATTTCCACCATTTCCGCCTGATGGGCCACCTTTTTCCATATATTTCTCATGACGAAAAGCGACAAGTCCGTTGCCACCATTTCCTGATTCAATTTTTAGAGTAGTTTCATCAATAAACATATATATTACCTAATCCTTTTTAATTATACTATTAAAATAGTAATTTTAAAAGTTTAATTATTTTTGATATAAAAATAGATGCCATATAATACTATTTATATTCCTGGTTATGTGAGCATAAAAAACACATTAAATTTCAAATTATTTACTTCATATTTCCATCACATTTCTATTACATATATTACACATTAAATATACACATCTATCACATAAAAAAATCTGAATTTTTTCATTTTTCTATCACATAAAAAAGATGATAATGGAAAAACCATTACCATCTTGTGTATAAATAAATGATCAATTATTCTTCTGGATAAACTATAAATTCAGCTCCATTTGATTCAACTGATTCTAAGAATAATGCACTACCTTCTTCTGGTATAGCTTTGATAGTTACTTTATATTTCATATAATCAGTAAATTCATAAGTGCTAAACATCTCAAATACATTGAATTCTATTGTAGTATCTGTGATTTCATATTCGCATCCAGGAACTTTTTGATATACTTTTTCACCTTCTACTTCAGTTTCCGCATATAGATATGCTTTATATTTAGCTGCATCATCTATAGTCTTGAATGTGAAGATATAGCTTTCACTAACTTTATTATGAGATGGGGCTTTAAGAGTCTTAATAATTCCAACTACTTGAACAGCTTCAGTGTTCTCATAATATTTATTAGTTTTAACTGGTTCTACGTATACTTTATAATTATATCCAGCAAAGAGTGTCTTAGTAGAAACTAATACTTTTTCAGCACCTTCTTCTATAGTTATTTCCTTATAAAGGAAAGAAACCTCATTAGCGCCATTTATTTGCTTAATTTGAACGAGATACTTATCAGCATTAGGAATTACAGGGATCTCGATAAAATCGCTCTCATCGCTTAATTTTATAAGTGATGTATTGATTTGATCAAGTGTGTAGAAACTTACTGTATCATTTGCCTCTGTATAATATTCATTTGTATTAGATACGCTAATATCTATTGTATGTTCTCCTGGACTTGTATATTTACCATTGATGCTAATCTTATATCTAATATAATCGATTTCATCATGTGATACAGTTACTTTAGTTAAACCAGCTGAATGTTCATCTGTATCTTTATTATAAGTATAAGTATTTCCGTTGATTGTAATTGTGTAGAGGGTTGAATCATCTACATCAGTAACATATAATACTTGTCCATCTTCAGTTTGAATAATCTGACTATCTGGTGTATCAATATTCTTATTTACGATATATGATAATTCATTGATACCTTTAGATGAATATGGATAATGACTTCCTGAATCTAAATATGCAGTATTTTCAGCAACTACATCGATCTTAAAGTAATATTTTCCAGGATCTTTTAGAAGTGTTGAAAGTTTTAAAGATACATTATTTGTAGTGATTAATTCTTTTGTAGCAACTAAAGAATCATCGGCATCATTATAGAATTTAATGATGTATTTTTCAACATTATCAACCTTATCAAATGTTAGATTTTGTCCATCAATATTTACATTTGTAATAGCGTTTAAACTACCTTCTTTAGTTTCAATTCTAGTATTATAACGAAGAGGTTTATATACTTTGAATGTTGAATTTGCAGGGTTCATTAAATCAACACTTATTGTTTGTGCTGTACCAGATACTGAAATATTATGATTACCAACACTATCAAGTGCACTTCCAACTCTATATGTAGTAGTTGGATCACCATCTTCATGATCAATAACTTTACCATCAATAGTTACTCTATATTGTTTATTTTGAGCAAGAAGGGTAGTTATTTCTGAGAATGTAATATTTCCATCAGCGAGTGCTAAATCTAGTGATGTAGTTTCAAGTTTATCTTCACTAAAGAATTTAGTATCAAAATATTTAGTTATAACTTTAACGCCAGGATTAACATCTGTGATTCCTTCTTCAGCGAGATATTGAACATAACCTTGTGGTAATTTAGATTCAATAATTGCGATTGATGCAGGAGGAAGTCCTGAACCATTAAGAAGTGATGCAGTGTTATACGCCTTTAAGTTTTTATTAATCGCATATCTTATGAAATCAGATCTTAAGAATAAAGCTCTTTGATCATCGATATCTTTTGTGATATCATCATCGTTTTCATATCCTTTTCTAACTCCATCTATTTCATCATCAGCGAAATTATATAGGATTTGGAAATCAAGTTTTAATGAACTTAAGTCATTTGATGATAATACCTTCATTGAACTAAAGATTCTTGAAAGTTCTGTGTGACTTATAGATTTATTTGTGAATTCTATTGATAAAGTAGAACTTACACTATTTGAATATGTAATATCAGATGTTTCAAGTGAATTTTGAATTTCTAGATAATAATCATCGATATTATCGTTTCCAAGAATTGCAGCTCTAATCTTATCTGAAATATTAGTTAAGAATATCTTTGAATCAAGAATAGTATCAAATCTTTCATTATCCATTGAGAGTAACTTATCTGCGGTTAAGTTGTTGATATCGATTTGATTGATTGCGACTATTAAATCATAGAAATCTTCTTCTTTAATTCTTCTTTCATACTCTGGTGTACTATCAGCTTTATAAATCTCATAAAGTTTAATATCGCCACCACTAGTTAATTCGAAACACTCTTTAGGGATTATGAATCTCCAAGCATCTCCCGAACTTGCGAAATTTAAGAGCTGTTTAGAAAGTGTGGTTGATAGAATCTCTGATTCATATGCTTCACTAAACTGTGCTTCAGTGAAAGCTTTTAGGGCATTAAGTGGGTCAGATGCGATATTCTTTAAATCGATATCCCTTAGTGCTATAACGAATTTTTCAAGTTCTTCTGCCTTTATGAATTTAACTTCTTCTGGTACATTTGGATTTTCAGGATCGAATTTAGTATGTGCTGTATCAATTGATGTAACTGGGATTGCGATTGATGTGAATCCTAAGCTATCTAATTTATCTAAAACGTAACTAGAAAGAGTATAGAGTAATAGATCACTATCTAGTATTACTTCAATATTCTTTCTTGGAGCTGTTGATGGATAGAGCTTAGAATTATCTGATAGTGATAGGATTGCACCAATTGTATCAGATGTTAATTGTGATAAATTTAGTGAACTGATACCGAAGATGAAATCTTCTAAGTCTTCAAGTGACAAGCAATATGTATCTTCACCAGTCTTTTCGTTTACAACTACTATTACATCTTCACTTGGAACAGCTATAGAGAATGCTGATGTATGCATATTTAAAATGTAATTAGATATTGTACATCTAATGATATCAGATGCTAATATCTTATCTATCTTTCTATCAGCTTTATCAAGTGAAATGAAATCAGCAAATCCTTTAATTGCACCGAACTGATCATCTCCACCAGTAAATCCATTGACATCGATATATGAAATAGATTCAAGGAGTTTTCCAAGTTCAGATACTTTTATACTCTTAACTTTATTAGCTTCAGTTTCTTCATAGTTTAATGTTTCAAGATTTAATTTATAAACATTGACATTATCTATTGCAGTATTTGGAACTATGACATTTAAACTACCCATTGAAAGTCCCATGATGACATTAGATATTGTCGCATGAAGGATTTCAGATTTTAATATAACTTCTAGTTGTGTTAATGTTCTATGTCCTTCTTCAATGCTAGATTTTCTATTTAAGTCTGTGAATGTTGAGAATGCATTTGCACCAGTACCACTCTTAAAGTTTTCGAAATCGAAATATCCAATTGCGGTAATTAAGTTTTTAACTTCATTTCCAGTAATCATATATGCATTTGCATTATCTTTATTTACATATTCAACTAAAGCTGTGCTTGGAACAATTATTGTATTTGTTGCGCCACTTCCAAAGGCATTTCCAAGAAGTTTAGTTAGAGTTGCATTTAAGATATATGAACTAGAAATACTATTTAATTGTTCGCTATTTAGATTAGATAGTGATTTAAATGTATCCATTCCGATACTATTTAAATCCATATTATCATCAAAGATGATAGATAGTGATTTAATAAGTGTTTTAATCTCAGATGGAAGAATCCTTATAGTAGGTTCTTTAATTTCAGTTCCATCTTCATTAATCTTCATTGTATTAACATCTTCTGATACTTTAGTAGTGCCAACAGTCTTTGGTATAACAATTACATCGACATCTTTAATAAAACCAGTGATTGTAATAGTTAGAATATCTGATTCTAAGATCTTATCCATATCAGTTGGATCGATATCAAGGATATCAGAAACCATAGAAAGACCTAAATTATCAAATGAAGATATATCAGTAGTTGATAGGAGAGTTAATAGTGATTCAAATAATTGTACTAATGATTCTTCTGTTAGATAATATCTTGCAGATTGATAAGATGTTCCTGTTTCAGGATCAGTCTTATTAATCATCTTCTTTTCTACATCATTTTCAGGAACCTTAAAGAAACCATTATCTAGGCTATGTCGTGCAATGAATTTAGATATTGTGCATCTTAAAACGGCACTATCAAGTAATACATTAACTTTAGTCTTAAGCGCACCTGATTCACCGTTTACATAGCACCA
>ONMY01000121.1 GCA_900318975.1 uncultured Bacillota bacterium
TAAGTCAATCAACACAATTTAAAACACAAAAAGATGCTTCAGATTACCTTAAAAATTGGTACATTCAAAGAGTAACCAATATGGAATCACTCTTTAAAGCACAAGCAGAAAGCTATCAACAATAATTATTTATTAAAGATAAAGTAAATATTGAACTCATTCATTTTTACTTTATCTTTTCTTTTTGTTTTAATATATAATATTAATGATAGGCTTTACTATATTTATATTTTAAAAGAAGAAAAATCATGAAAAAGATAAATAAAGAAATAATAGAAGATGCAAAAGAATATGTAAAAGAGCTATTTAAAGATAATTCTGATGGTCATGACTATGATCACACCATAAGAGTTTATAATAATGCTCTTAAAATATCAAAATCCTATAAAGATGCCGATATCTTTATAATATCTTTAGCATCCCTTCTTCATGATGCCGACGATTATAAATTATTTAATACAGTAAATAATGAAAATGCTATCAAGTTTTTGAAATCAAAAAACCTCGATGATTTAATTATTAATAAAATATGCAATGTCATAAACGAAGTATCATTCACAAAAAACAAAGACAAAACCCCATCAACAATAGAAGGAATGATTGTTCAAGATGCCGATAGACTTGATGCAATTGGGGCAATAGGAATTGTAAGGTGCTTTTCATATGGTGCTAAGAATAACCGTAGTTATTCATCCTCTCTTAAACATTTCGATGAAAAACTACTTTTATTAAAAGATATGATGAACACAAGTAAAGGAAAGAAAATCGCAGAAAAACGCCATAAATATATGATCGAATTCTTAAAAGAATTTAGTAAAGAATTAGAAGAAAGTAGGTAAAAATCTTGTGAAAAACATACTAATTATCTATACTGGTGGTACCATCGGTATGACTAAGACAAAAAACGGATACGCACCAAAAGCTGGTTATTTTAAATCGCTCTTAGAATCAATCCCAGCCCTATATAAAGATGGAATGCCAAAATGGAATCTATATGAAATGCTACCACTATTAGATTCATCTAATATGACAGTAAATGAATGGAATAAGATAGGAAAATTAATCTATGATAAATATGATGAATATGATGGCTTTGTAATCCTTCATGGTACTGATACTATGGCATATACTGCATCTGCCCTATCATTTATGCTTGAAAACCTATCAAAACCAGTAGTCCTAACTGGTTCACAAATACCACTATTTGAACTTAGAAGTGATGGTGCTGATAATATCATCACATCACTTTTAATCGCATCAGATAAAAGAGTGCATGAAGTATGCCTCTATTTCGGTGGAAGTCTTATTAGAGGAAATAGATCAACTAAATATTCATCAGATGACCTCATTGCCTTTCAATCCCCTAACTATCCACATCTTGCTGAGGTTGGAATAAAAATAAATTATAACACTCAAGCGCTCATCAAAAAGACAGATGAAAAACTAAAACTACATCTTTTAAATAATATTCCAATCGGTGTTATAAAGGTATTCCCAGGAATTCAGTTTTCTATCTTTGAATCTATGATAGAAAAACTAAAAGGAGTAGTTATAGAAACATTTGGAAATGGTAATATTCCAAGTTATGGAGAATCCCTCCTTCCAATAATTCGAAGAGCCTTTAAGAATGGAACAGTAGTAGTCGTATGTTCACAGTGTCCTAAAGGAACTGTATCACTTGGGACATATGAAACATCAAATGCCCTAAAAGATGCAGGTGCAATTTCTGGATTCGATCTAACAACTGAGGCTGCAGTATCAAAACTATATTATCTATTTAGTTCGGGTTACACTCCAGATGAAGTTAAAAGAGAGATGGAAAAGGATTTAAGAGGAGAAATTACTATTAATTAGGTGGTATTATGTTTAAAAAAATAATAGAGAAAACATATAAAGATTTATTTGGTTCAAGATGTGATGATCCAGGATATATTAAATATCTAACATATAAAGATTTTCCATCTATGAAAGAAGAAAAAATTGAATTTGAGTCTATGTCTACCACTATTAGAGGTGGACTATATTATAACAAGGAATCAACAGACGATTATTCAAAAATTATTATTTTCTGTCATGGAATGGGAGGTGGATACCTCTCATATATGACTGAAATAGGTATCTTAGTAGA
>ONMY01000219.1 GCA_900318975.1 uncultured Bacillota bacterium
TTTACATCTTTAGCGAGTTCAGTAAGTTTATTATCAAGTGATTCATCAATCTTTTTATAATCAATTGCCTCACTATCTTTGATTTTATTTTGTGTTAGGTCGTCTTTTGCCTCTAAAAGAAAGAGAGCTTTAGGACTGGTATTACCATCAGCATCTTTTAGTGACATTATTTCTGTATCAACATTTCTTCCATCAATAGTTGCGCTACTTACTACTGGTGCAGGCACTGCTTCAATGCTGTCATTGTATTTTGCATTAACACCTATGACAGTAGTTGACAAGGAACAAAATAATATCGTTAAAAAGAATATTAATAGTGCTTTTTTCATTATGCTACCCTCCTCTTTTTTTAGTTTTATAACCTTAAAGTTATAAACATATTTTGAATTATAACATAAAGCATTTTTTATTACAACAAGATTAATTAATATCCAAGTTCCCTAAAAACTTTTGCGATATCATCGTTAATTACGAGATCTGCATCTTCATCTTTTGGTGTTTTAGACATATTAATTATAATGAGATTTTTTCCTCTAAAATATTCGATATAATAAGCTGCAGGATAAACTGCAAGGCTAGTACCACCAACTATTAGAGTATCTGCCTTCATGATGTGTGATATTGCAGCTGATACAACTCCATCGTTTAATGGTTCTTCGTATAGAACAACATCTGGCTTTACTATTCCACCGCATGAACATAGTGGAACACTTTCTGATTTAAGGATGTAATCTAATGAATAGAACTTTCTACATCTCATACAGTGGTTTTCTGTGACAGAACCATGAAGCTTATAAACTTCTTTTGATCCAGCCTTTTCATGTAAATCATCGATGTTTTGAGTGATTACTGCCTTTAAAATTCCTTTTGCTTCAAGCCTTGCAAGGACTTTATGACAATCGTTTGGCATTGCATCTGGAAAACAGAGTTTTTCTTTATAGATTTTATAAAAGATTTCTGGATGTTCCATAAAGAATGAATGAGAAATAATAGCTTCAATTGGAATATTTCCATATTTTTCATTATATATTCCTTTTGAGCTTCTAAAATCTGGAATATTAGATGCAGTGGATACACCAGCACCACCAAAGAAAACTAAATATTTAGATTCGTCTATGATTTTTCTAAGTCTATCCACATCAGTCATATGATTATTCTTCCTCGCTATTTTCTATGGTTTCAACTAAAAGTTCAACAGCAATAATTCTATTGTTTTCGATTTCTTTAACCTTAAATGTTAGTTCTTTGTATTCAACACCCTCATCAGCTGAAAGTTCATCATAAAGAACTTTAGATACAACTTTAATAGAAACAACATCACCAACTACTGGTACTCTTTCAAGAGTATCTTGAATAAGACCACCAACTGTAGTTGCTTCATATTCACTTTCATCCTCAAAATGGAAATAATCGAATAGATTTTCGATTTCTAGATCACCATTTACTAAATATTTATCTTTTCCAATTCTATTGATTGTGAATGGAACTTCATCGTGTTCATCGAAGATTTCACCAACAACTTCTTCTAAGCAGTCTTCCATAGTAACAACACCATCAAATCCGCCATATTCATCCAAAACTACAGCGAGATGAACATTTTTAAGTTTTAAAAGTGATAATAATTTATCTGCGGTCATTGAACCTACTACGAATAGTGGTTTTTGGAGGATTGGTCTAATGTCTTTTATCTTTCTATCTTCGATATATGCCTTGAAAAATTCTTTTTCAAACAATATACCAATCACATGGTCTATTGTTCCATCATAAACAGGAACACGAGAAAACTGATTTTCAAAGAAACATTCTTTTATTTCATCAATTGATGATTCAATGTCAAGGCAAACGCAGTCAACTCTTGGTGTCATGATGTTTTTAACATCTATCTCTCTTAAATCTAATACTTTTTGAAGCATATCAGCTTCATCAGTATCGATTTCGCCACTATCTTCCATTGTATCGATGATATTTTCAAGATCATCAGATGAGATTGTATCACTATCAGTATCCTTGTTTTCAAGAGCAAGTCTATTAACTTTATAGAATGGATATGATATTGGTTTTAATATCTTTACAACAACATATAATATTCCAGAAAGTCTTAATGCGTACTTTTCAGGAGATGCTTTACCACTGCTTTTTGGAAGAACCTCACCAAAGAGGAGTACTAAAAGTGTGATTGCGACTGTATTAACAATATCAATCCAGGATGCATCAGATGCAAAAATGCCTAAGAATAATCTTAAGCCTAGTGTTGATATCGCAATATTAACTAAGTTGTTTCCAACTAAAATTACAGATAAAACTTCATCATAATTTTCAGACAAAAACAGTGCTTTTCTTGCGCCTTTCTTATTCTCTTCTACTAATGTCATAAGTTTAGCTTTTGAGGCACATGAGAATACAGTTTCAGATTTTGAAAAAAAAGCTGAAAATACTAGAAGTACGATAATGATTAATGAATAAATTAAAGTACTAATCCAATTAAAACTTGTTGAATAGATTATACTACTTAAATACGGGTCCATTTTTATATATTATTATTCCTTATACCTTGTGTCATATTTTCCGGTTACTGTGTTCACAACGATCTTATCTCCGTTGTTTATGAACATAGGAACTCTGATTTCGATGCCAGTTTCTAATATTGCTGACTTCATTGTGTTTGTTGCGCTGTTTCCCTTTTCTCCTGGTGGTGTATTTGTAACTTCAAGAACAACTTTATCTGGAAGCACAATACCTAAAACTTCATCACCATAGAATCTAACTTGGGCGTTCTTTTCAACTGTTAGATATTGAAGTTCATCCTTGATTGTATCTTTTGGAATTTCAATTTGTTCGTATGTTTCATTATCCATGAAAACGGCTTTATCTTCGTTGTCATAGATATATTGCATTTCAACTTTCTTAATTTCAGCAGTTTCAATCTTTATACCAGCATTAAATGTATATGAAATATTAGCACCTGTACGTAAATTTTTTAGTTTAGTTTGAACAAATGCTCCACCCTTTCCTGGTTTAACGTGTTGGAATTCTAAGACTTCGTAAATATTTCCTTCCCATTCAATTGTTACGCCTGTCTTGAAATCATTACTATTGATCATAAGAATCCTCCTTGATATACGATTAAAATTATACAAAATTATATGTATTTTGTCTATTGTTTATGTAAGTCTTAGGACTTACGTAAGTGCTAATAAGTCATATATCTTACACATCTCTAAACTAAATACAAGATAAAGTGCATAAAATTTGAAAAAATAGTATATAATATTTTGAAACGGAAGGTGAAAAATATGTTCTTTGATGAAGCTGGTGGTTTTGATTTTACATATCTTTTTATAGCTATCGTACTGGGTTTACTTATCGGTATGATTTTTTCAAAGAATAAAGTTGATAAAGATAAATATCAAACTTTAAACTATAAAGATTTTATGGATATGAAAAGGAAAGGCACTCTAGTTGACTGTAGAAAAAAAGAACAATTTGAAAATAATAAAATAGTTGGTGCTAAAAACTATCCTGGAAAGAGCGGAGCTAAGTCTAATATTAGAAGAGATATTCCAATCTTTATTTATGACCAAGATGGAAGAAGAGCACAAGGAATTGCGAAGGCGTATGTTAGAGGTGGAGCCGTTATGGTATACTATCTATCAGGCGGATTTAAGACATATTTAAATGAAAAGGAAGGAAAAATGTGAAGCACGTCTTCACATTTTTATTATAAGTATGGAAAAAGAAAAGCTTAAGGGTTATCTTAAATTTTCATATCTTCTTCTGTTTTTGATAGTAGAGACAGTTTTTTATTCTCTTTTTATTCTTAGAGATTTTAATTCTTTAGATAATATTGATTCTACGTTATTCAAATTTATAGCCATTATTACTATTGTTGCATTTTATATTTTGAACTTCATTTTGAATACATTTATAGAAAAGAAACTTATATTTGATTCTCTTCTCGTATTAATTGCACTTATATTTACACTTATATCTGATACGTTCTTATTGTATCTAAATAGTTATTTTGAAATAGGTGTTGGATCATTTATAATTGTTCAACTTGCTTATTTTACTAGAATTGTTTATTCATTAAAACTCAGTAAAAAACGAATATATGTATCGATAATATCTAGAGTTTCGCTATTTATAATTGCTCTTATCGTTCTTATATCTTTGGGTGAGTTTAGTTTATTATATCTTTTAACTGCATTTTATTTTATCAATATAGTTTTCAATTTTGTTGATTCATTAATATCGTATATATCAATGAAGAATGATAAAAGACGTAATATACTTCTTATGTTCACATTAGGATTACTTCTTTTTATAGGATGCGATGTATTCGTTGGACTTTCAAATATTAGTGGATTTGGAGGAAGTATTATTTGGATATTCTATTTACCATCTCAAGTACTAATTTCTCTATCAGCAACTAGACTCTTTGGATTCTCATTAAGGGAGGAAATCTAATTATGGAAAAAGAGACAAGATTAATCGATAAAATATTGACCATAGTATTTATCATAGTATCTGTACTATTCATTTTATCATGTTCAATATTCACTCCTTTAATGAATAGACCATTCTATTATTCTCAAATAGATAAGTTAAATATTGTTGAAACTTTAAATACATATACTCATGAAGACTATACAAAAGATGATGTAATTGAAGCATTCGATGATGTAATGGATTTTATTTGGAAAGGGACAGAATTTAAAACAGGGAAGCTCAAATACTCTGAAAGTGGAAAGAGCCATTTTGAGGATTGTGTTGGTCTATTTTGGCTTGATTTTATTGTGTTAATAGTTAGTAGTGTAATTTTAGTAGCATTATTAATACTTCATTTTCTTAAAATCATTAGGATTAAGAATATTAAAGGGTTTTCTCCGCTTTTCTTATCCGGTATAATTACTGTTGGTCTTGTGGTAGCCCTTGGTGTATTTGGATTAATTAATTTTGATCTATTGTTTGAGTGCTTCCATAAGGTTTTCTTCCCTGGAAAAGATAACTGGGTATTTGATTATAGATATGATGAGGTAATATTAATACTTCCAGAAGAATTCTTTATGAACTGCGCTATTATGATTGGTTCAACTCTATTTATTCTTTCTTTTGTATCAATAGGATATGGAGTAGCTAAGAAGATAAGAAAAGGAAAACTCGACTAGTTTTCCTTTTCCTTTATAAATTCATCTATTAATTCTAACGCTTTTTCATAAGCGTTTTCTTTTTCTATATCAATCCAGTTTGTGTGTACTTGATTATTAAACCAAGTGTATTGTCTTTTTGCGAAGTTTCTTGAATGTTGTTTAATTAGATTTATCGCATCATCAAGTGATATCTTGCTATCAAAATAATCATATAGTTCCTTATATCCTATTGATTGGACAGATTTTGCTTTAAGTCCACTATCGTATAATGCTTTAACCTCTTCTATTAAACCATTTTGAATCATTTTATCTACTCTTTGGTTTATTCTTTCGTAGAGTTTATCTCTTTCACATGTAAGTCCAATAAATAGTGGATCATATAACATTATATTCTTATTTTTAGGTTCATCTATTGTCTCTAGAATTTCAAGATGTCTTAAAAGTCTTATTCTATTGTTAATATTTGGGATTGATGAATCATTTAATTCTTTTAATCTTTCATAGATTTCTTCGTTTGAAAGATTATCATATTTATCTGTGCGTTTTGAGCTTGTAAATTCATAATCATAAAGAGCCGCTTTGATATAATAACCAGTTCCGCCGCATATTATTGGAAGCTTTTCTTTTTTTGATAGTTCATCTATTATAAATCTTGCGTTTTTTTGAAAATCACTAACACTATAGTCTTCTATAGGATCTAATATATCAATTAGATGGTGTTTTATACCATCCATTTCATCTTTTAAAACCTTCCCAGAACCAATGTCTAAACGACGGTAAACTTGAACAGAATCACCGCTTATTATTTCTGTGTTATAATGTTTTGCGATTTTTATTGATAGGTCAGTCTTGCCAATTCCTGTTGGACCTACAATTACTACAACTTTTTTCATAAATTTTTATAAGAAAAAGGCTACAAGTGTAGCCTATTACTAACTATTTTGAATAATACATAATTGCAAAATATGCAAGAGCAATACACAAAACTACTATTACAATTACTAATATCCATTTGAAGAGAGTGTCTCTATTTAATTTCTTAGAGTAATATTTCTTAATTATATCTCTAATCTCTTCATCTACTGTTTGATCATAATAGAGGTCAGATGCGATTAAATCTTCATTTTCTTCTTTTGGTTCTTCAGTTTCTTGAGTAGGTGCTTCTTCCTCTTTAGTCTCTTCCTCTGGTTCTTCTATAGGAGTTTCTTCTTGAGGCTCTTCCTCAGTTTCTTCTCTAGGGGTATCAAGAGGTGCTTCCTCAGTCTCTTTAGGTTCTTCTTCCTCTACTACTTCTTCCTCTGGATTTGCCTCTACTACTTCTTCCTCTGGCTCTTCTTGAGGAACCTCTTCTATTTGTGGTTCACTAGCATCTACAAATTCGCTTGATGTTGGAATTCCTTGGTCAGAGTGCTCGATTTCAGCTTGTTCAACAACGTCAATATTCTTTTCATCGTCAAGAATAATATCATAGTTATATAAATCTTTTTCTATATCTTCATTATATTTATCAAGCTTATAGATTAGGTATTCTACCATATCAGATTTCTTGAGTTCTGATGAAACCTTGAATCCTTTTCTTTTTGAGTATTGAATAAGGTCGATTATTGCTTTATTACTTATTTCTGCCCTCTCTTCTTCAGTAAGCATAAAACGGGCAGAGATTAAATCTAATAATTGTTGTTTATTGATTCTTTTTGGAATATCAACTCCATATTTTAATCCTAAGTCTTTTAGATAAACAACGTTATAAGTTTCAATTATTGATTCTTTTATAATAGATAGTGAAAGACCATCTAGGTAGCCTTTTGGTGTATAGAATAAAGTATCGAAATTAGCTAAGCAAGAAGCAAATGTTTCTTCAGCTTCATCTACATTTTCATTTACCTTTGTGAGTGCTCCATCGAGAGCAATTGAGCTTTTGAATTTTTGTTGGTTCTTTAGGAAAAATCTCATAAACAAATTCTTGTATTCTTTAGCGTCTACAATGATATTGTTTTCTTCAATTGTTTTTCTAATTAGATGAATAGAGAAGAATTGATATGAGCGAAGTTTATAAGAAAATTCATCAGTATAATTTGCCATATAAAGTGGATCAAAGAAATATTTCTTACAAACATTTATTAGTAAAAACCTGTTTACGAAATCAGGAAAATAAATGTGATTATCTTTGAATATTTGAACCAAATCTTTACTTTTTACGTTTTCATATTTTGATGCTTCATTTCTAAGTTCTTCAAGATTTTGAAATTCCATAGCTATCACCTCTTATGCATATTTTATAATATTAAAATAAAAATTTCAATAACAAATAAAAAAATCGCGAAGTCTTGCGATTTTTTTACGTTATAATGAAAGTTCTTTTTTAAACATATCATTTATTGTGGATGAAAGCTCATTTACCTCAGACAGCATGTCTTTAAAGCCATTTAGAGAGGTTTCATCAATATTGTTTTTTATGTCATTAATTGACTCAAATTTAGACAAAAGTACTTTTGATTGAATTTCCAAAAACTTGACCGAATCTAGCGATTTTATAGAATCAATTAACTCATTTATATCTATATTTTTAATCGATAATCTTTCCATCTAGACTCCATGTCTTTGCATCAGTAATTTCAACATCTACAATTTCACCAATATATTTCTTATCTCCAATGACATTTACAAGTTTATTGTTTTCAGTATAACCCATTAAGATATCGTTTTGATTCTTTGAATAACCTTCAATTAACACTTTTACAGTTTGTCCAAGGAAGCGTTTATTGCCTCTTCCATAACCTTCATTTACTAAGTCATTTAATCTATAAAGTCTATCATATGCAACATCTTCTGTGATATCTTTATCTATGTATTTTGCAGCTGGAGTTCCCTCTCTAGGTGAAAAGATAAATGTGTAAGCTCCTTCAAAATTACATCTCTTAACGAGTTCTAAAGTTTCATTAAAATCTTCTTCAGTTTCATATGGAAATGCAACAATTATATCTGTAGTAATAGATACTCCTGGAATTGCTTTATAGAGCTTATCGCAGAGTTCAATAAAAGACTCTTTCGTATATTTTCTATTCATCTTTTTTAATACTTTATTAGAACCAGACTGAACTGGAAGATGAATTGCAGGCATGATATTCTTTGAATTTTTGATAGCTTCAATTTGTCTATCATCAAAGTCTTTAGGGTTGTTTGTCGTAAATCTAATTCTTGGAATAGGAAGTTTAGATAGGTCAGTTAAGAGATCTGCAAAATCATATTTTAAATCAACAAAGTCTTTTCCATAAGCATTTACGTTTTGCCCAAGAAGAGTTATTTCTTTATATCCTTCACTAATTAATCCTTCTACTTCTTTAATGATGTTTTCTGGAAGTCTTGAACGTTCCTTTCCTCTTGTGTATGGAACAATGCAGTATGTACAGAATTCATCACAACCATACATAATAGGTACCCAAGCTTTAATCTTGCTTTCTCTTACCATTGGTATTTTTTCAACGATATCGCCTTCATAAGATAAAACATCTACTACTCTTTCTTTGTTTTCCATTACTCTTTTAATTAGTAATGGAAGAGAGTGGATGTTATGAGTTCCAAAAATGAAATCTACATTTTGATATTTAGTTAATAGTTTCCTAACAACTGATTCTTCTTGTGCCATACAGCCACAAAGACCAACTATTAGTTCTGGTTTTCTTCTTTTGAGTTGTTTAAGTCTACCGATTTCACCAAATACTTTGTCTTCTGCGTTTTTCCTTATTGCGCAAGTATTCATAAGGATTACATCTGTCTTATCTAAATCATAAGTAATAGTAAAAGACATCTCTTCCATGAGACCTCTTATCTTTTCTGAATCAGATTCATTACCTTGACAACCATAAGTATATAGATAATATAATTTATCTTTACCAATTGATTTTAATGAATCATCAAGTTTGAATTCTTCAAAATTATTAGATTTGTCTAAACGCTTTCTCTCTTTATTTTGATCTGGGGAGTTAATAACTACTGGCTTCATATTTCCTCCTAATAATTTAAGTTTAAACAATTTTTTGGTTTTTTCCAAGCGAGTTTTTGAGTAAGTATTGGTTTTTTCCAAGCGAGTTTTCAAAAACAACATAAATAGCGAGGGTTTCCTCGCTATTTATTATTTAGCTATTTCTTGAGCTCTTTTTTCTCTTATTACTGTAACTTTAATAGTTCCAGGATAAGTTAGATTGTCTTCGATTTGATTCTTAACATCTCTTGCGATTAATGTTATATCATCATCAGAGATTTCTTCAGGTTTAACGAGGATTCTAATTTCTCTACCTGCTTGAATTGCATAAGAGTTATCAACACCACGAACATTATTAGCAATTGTTTCTAATGATTCGAGTCTATTGATATAGTTCTCAAGTGATTCGCTTCTTGCACCAGGTCTTGCAGCGCTTAAGGCATCGGCAGCTTGTACAAGGCAAGCAATAACGCTTTCAGGCTTAACATCACCATGGTGAGATTCTATTGCGTTTATAACAATAGGATTTTCTTTGTACTTTTTAGCAAGTGATACACCAAGTTCAACGTGGCTTCCTTCAACTTCGTGGTCGATTGCTTTACCGATATCATGAAGAAGACCTGCACGTTTTGCGAGGATTTCATCTTCACCGAGTTCAGCAGCCATCTTACCTGCGAAGAAAGCAACTTCGATTGAATGTTGGAGTACGTTTTGGCCGTAAGATGTTCTATAGTATAATCTACCTAATATCTTAAGTAGATCTGGATGCATCTTACCAACACCAACTTCGAATATAGCCTTATCACCACATTCTCTAATGAATTGGTTAACTTCAGCACGGCTTCTTTCAACCATTTCTTCGATTCTTGCAGGGTGGATACGACCATCTTCAACTAAGTATCCGATAGCACGTCTTGCGACTTCTCTACGGATTGGGTCAAAACAACTGAGAACGATTGATTCTGGAGTATCATCGACGATTAGGTCTACACCAGTTAGGGATTCAATTGTACGAATATTTCTTCCTTCCCTACCAATGATTCTACCTTTCATTTCATCATTTGGTAATGATACAACAGATACTGTCCTTTCATTTGTAACATCTTGAGCATATTTTTGAATTGCAGCAGAGAGGATTTCTTTTGCCTTCTTTTCTGCAGTTTCTTTAGCGTGCTCTTCTTCATCGCGAATATATGAAGCGACTTCATCTCTCATTTCTTCTTCAGTCTTCTTCATAACGATTTCTTTTGCTTCTTCTAAACTAAGTTGCGCGATTTCAAATAGTTTTGTTTCTTGTTCTTTAATAGTAGCGTCTAGTTTTAAATGTTTTTCTTCTAGTGCTGATTTACGATCATCTAAAGATTGTTCTTTTCTATCTAAATTTTCTTCACGTTTATCTAGATTTAAAGATCTGTTGTCGAGAGAATTTTCGCGTGCCATAAGTTTGTCTTCTTGAGACTTCATAACCGCTTTTCTCTCTTTAATGTCATTATCGCATTCAGACTTTAATTTATATGTCTCTTGTTTTGCTTCAATGATTTTATCTTTTTTGATCTGTTCTGCTTCTTTTTCTGCTTCTTCTTTTCTCTTTTTGCACTCTTCATCAGTTGCTTTGAAAGATTTATCTTGATATATCTTTCTTATGAAAAGGCCAGCAGCTAGTCCAGCAGCAAGTGCTAAGACTATTCCAACAATAAGCCATACAGGCGAAATTCCACTAGACGCATCTGATAAAAATATCATAATGCCTCCATAATATATTTTTAAGTTATTGCTAACTTAATATTCGTACATCAATTATTGTATCATTTAATGCTTTAAAGGTAAAGTGAAAAATGAGATGGCAAAATAAA
>ONMY01000122.1 GCA_900318975.1 uncultured Bacillota bacterium
AAGATTGACATAGAATGCACCAATCATCATACAACATAGAAGATTAGAGAATTCTAAATGTCTACCATTAATTTCAATTAATCCTGCAAGCTCACAAAGTCCAACCCCAAGAAGTGTAAAGGCGATTATTACAATCATGTGATTGTTTCTAGATTTAAAGAATTTTATTAAAAGTCTCATTAAGAATCCAAGAAGTGCCCCAAGCACAACTGATCCAACTATTTCAATTAATGGGATTAATACAATAGAAATAAATGAAAGTGGTGCACCAGATACTATAATCTCACTAATAGATATGGAAATAGAAAACACGATAAGGCCCACCGCATCATCAAACGCAACAACAGGAAGAAGAATATCAACTAGAGGTCCTTTTGCATTGTATTGGTGAATTACCATTAAAGTTGCGGCAGGAGCTGTCGCAGTCGCAATAGCGCCTAGTGCAATCGCAATACTTAAACTTAATCCAAGAAGATTACATGCAACAATTAATGCAACATCCACAAAGATAACCGCAAGTAATGATTGGAATAATGTAATCGTAATTATCTTAGAACCATATTCTTTTATCTTTGATAATTTAAATTCTTCACCAATAGAAAGGGCAATAAATCCAAGTGCTACTAATGATATATATTCATTCAGTTTATTTAATTCAGCACCATAATAATCTTTGCCAGTAGAGAAATCTACAAAGATACAAAATAGTGCAGCTAAAAAGCCGACAATTAAATAACCGGTAACGTTTGGTAAATTAATAATCTTTACAACTCTTGTGGATACAAGACCGAGCACAAGAAGTATTCCCAAGAATAATACAAAACTCATATTTCTTACTTCCTTTGTGTTCTACTAACACAAATCTATATTTTATCACTCATTTTAAATCTTTCAAGACCCAATTTTTATAAATTAACTATTAGTTTTTATGTGTTGTGCTATAATTGTTTTATTAAAAATAAAAACTTATGAAAGACTTTGCATTAGGAATTAAAAAAAGTATACCAGTTGGAATTGCATATCTCGCAGTATCGTTTGCCTTTGGTGTTATGGCAGTAAGTGGAATAACACCGCTTATGGCAACGATTATTTCTTTAACGAATCTTACATCGTCTGGTCAATTTGCAGGAGTTAGATTAATATTTGAGGCCGCAAGTTATATTGAAATTGCTATAACAGTATTTCTTATAAATCTAAGATATTCACTAATGTCTATATCATTGTCTCAAAAGCTAGATGAAACAATACCATCTTGGAAAAAGATGATATTTGGTTTTGGTATAACTGATGAACTCTATGCGATCGCAATAAGCGAAGAAAAAAGAAGGCTTTCAAGCGCATATATGTTTGGACTTATGATTCTTCCAATTGTTGGTTGGACTCTCGGAACTCTTCTTGGATCAATTAGCTCAACTCTTTTTTCTGATAGAATAGTAGAAGCCTTAAACCTTGCACTCTATGCGATGTTTATCGCAATAATTGTGCCAGATGCAAAAAGAAGTATTGGAGTATTTATAGTTATTATTGTGTCTATTGCACTATCTTGTGTTTTTGAATACGTACCATATGTATCTAATATTAATCCAGGATTAAAGATTATAATCCCAACCATCACAGCAACACTCGTTGGTGCAATTTTCTTCCCTAAGAAGTTTGAAGAGGAGGAAACATGCGATGTATAACATAATAGTTGTAATTATTATGGCACTAGTGTCATATATCCCAAGGGTTCTCCCTTTAATCTTTATTAAAACCCAAATCAAAAACAAATTTATTAAATCATTCCTATATTATATTCCATACGCTGTCCTTGCATGTTTAACATTCCCAGCGATATTCTATTTCTCATCAAACCTCTATTTATCAATAATTGGAGCATGTGTAGCTTTTACACTATCTCTTTTTAATCAAAAGATGTATTTAGTTGTGCTAATTTCAGTTGTAGTAGTCTTTGGGCTTAGTTATTTATTCTTTTAGTTATGTTATAATACATATGGTGAAATATATGAAATTATTAGTAATAGTAAATCTTCAAAACGACTTTATTACAGGAAATCTTGGATTTCCAAGTTCTGAAGCAATAATTGATAAAATTATAGATATCATAGATTCATACGATGATATCATTTTTGTGAATGACATACACGAAGAAAACTATAGTGAAACATTCGAAGGTAAAGCACTTAAGACACCGCATTGTATAAGAAATACATTTGGTGCAGAAATCCATGAAAAACTAAAACCATATGTAAATAAAGCAAAAGCAGTTATTGAAAAGAATACATTACCTTCACTCGAACTCGCAGAATACTTAAAAACTAATAATAAATATGATACCATTGATATTTGTGGTCTTGTATCACATATGTCAGTTACTGCAAATGCGATAATGATAAAATCAGCACTACCAAACGCCCTAGTCACAGTACTTAAAAACTGTAGTGCCACATTTGATAAATCATTAGAAGCAAAAGCATATAATGTTTTAAACGCCCTTCAAATAGAGATAAAATAATGAGTGCATTTGAAAGAAGAGATCTAATCTTAACAAAAGAAGAAATAAACAAGATTGAATCAGCTAAAATAGCTGTCTTTGGTCTTGGTGGAGTTGGTGGATACGCATTTGAAGCTTTAGTCAGAATGGGTGTTAAGAATTTTATAGTCTGTGATGGAGATAATTTTACAGAATCAAATCTAAATAGACAGATTCTATCCACACTTGATTCAATAGGAAAAAATAAGGCAATAGTCGCAAAAGAAAGAGCCCTTTCAATAAATAAGGATATAAATATCAAAGAATATCCATTTTTTATCAATGAAGAAACAATCAAAAACATTGATTTAAAAGACTATTTTATTGTCGATGCAATAGATGATGTTAAAAATAAAATATTATTAATTAAATATGCAAACGATAATAAAAACAACATTATTTCTATGATGGGTGCAGGAAATAGACTTTATGCATCATTTGAAAAGACAGACATCTATAAAACAATTAACGATCCTCTTGCAAAGAAAATGAGAGGACTATTAAAAAAAGAAGGAATAAAAAAACTAAATGTGGTATATTCGAAAGACGAAAGAAAAGCACTAGATACAACCGCAATTGCATCAATTTCTTATGTTGTTGGTAAAGCGGGTCTTACTCTTGCAGAAGAAACAATAAAAGAAATACTAAATTCATGATAAAATATATAATCAAAAAGAGAACGTTCCTTTAGTTAAACGGATATAACAGGGCTCTCCTAAAGCTCAGTTGTGAGTTCGATTCTCGCAGGGAACGCCATATGAAAGATGCAGCTAG
>ONMY01000279.1 GCA_900318975.1 uncultured Bacillota bacterium
AGATGCTTCTTTCTTATGAATTTCTTTTAACCTTTCTTTATCCTTATCGCTCTGTTCTGAACCACGATGGATAGTATTTCTACATATATAAATATCCAGATAACTATTACACAGATCATCATATCCCTTTTTATATGACAATCCTTCATTTACGAAATACTTCAAGAAAAAGATAATGATATGTATTTTATCTCTTGCGGATAGATTATCATTCTCTGCTCTTTTCTTACCACTTGACAGATATTTTTCTTTCTCATTTTTATCTTCTCCCCAAATAATATTTCCAATAGTCAATTGTTTTTCTTTTATTTTGCACCCAAATTCATTCCATAGCTTGTTATCCTTTCTTACAATACATGCTTTAAATTCTGGTATAGAAAAAACAGCGTTTATAATACGTTCTATTTGCTCATATAAGCATAAAGAGTAATAATCAAATTTGTTTCGACGCCGAGCATGCTCCATATTTACATAATCGCCAACAAGCAGCGCTTTTTCTGGAAAAAAGTTAAATGTTTCATAGAAGTTCTCTGCTTGTTCACGTAGGATTTGCTCAACGCACAATTCATATATTTGATCTATTTTATCGTTATTGGGATGAGCCATACCAAGTCTCTTCCTCAATTCATCATTAAACTCGGGATCTTGTTGTGTTAACAAAAGAACCCTATCAATAGCAGATTTCTTATTCTCTTCCATATTGCTACATATTTAGTAGTAAATCCAAGTCACTATTCAATTTATCTATATCTACCGTAGGAGTCGGTGGCACATTTAATTTATGCTTTTTATGAACAAACCAGAAAGTTTTCTCATCGACACTTCTACACAAAGAGATAGCCAGATCTTCTTTCATTTTGAAACTATCAGGCTTTAGTTTTGAATCAACAGATGCTAGCACTTTTTTCCCATCTATAGAAAAAGTCGCATATGGCTTACCATCTTCCTTGATAATAATCTCAACCTCAGAGTATTTACTATCCTTTTCAAAAGAGGACAAGTTGTATGTATGTATAAAAGTTGTACCTCTAGAATTGGTATCCTTATCTTTAAGAGTCTCCTCTACCAAACATTTAAATTTATTATGAAGTTTCAAATATACTGGATCACCTTCTCCTTTCACCATTTTCATGTACAGAAGCTTACCTTCTAATACATTAATCAAATCCGGATTACCCTTCTTGACGTGGCCTTTATCAGACTTGTATTTAGGAAGGAACCTTGAATATGCATCTTCATATCCATACTTTTTCCAAATGTGGAGAATAGTGCGGACCTCTCGCATATATTTCTGGGGAACATTCAATTTATCACTAACGACAACACCTGTTACCTCCTGTCTTTTTTGTGATCCTTTCTTTTCCAAACGAGTCTTTCCATCATTAATTGTAAAGCCCTGTTCTGAAATGATTCTCTTCAATTCTGCCTGGAAATCTCCATTCTTGGCATATACATAATGCATGGAACTGAACGTGATGTCATCAGCATAACGAGAATATCTTAAATTAAAACGCTTAGCGAGACCTCCAAGACAATGATCCAGCCTATCACAAACCATGTTTGTTAAAATTGGAGAAGTGGGCGCGCCTTGTGGTAATACATAAATAAAATGCTTGTCAAGTTCATGTTTTGCACTTTCATCCACATGCTCTCTTGGTATTCTCATTGCACATAACCCTGCTATTAAATTTGCTATAGATGCGGGAATGTTATATGGTTTCACTTGTAACCGTTTCCAAACTCTTGCTTGTTCTACACTTGGGAAGAAATCCTTTAAATCAATATTGAATATATAGTTTTGTCCTTTATGGACTTCGGCATTAGTGACAACAGAACGGTTTTCTACAAATCCCATTGCATATTGCGATGGAACATATATGGCCTTCAATATTTCGTTCATCGCCTGAAGTAGCATCATAAAAGTCTGGTTATAAGGTGTTGTAATCTGGCGGAAACCTCCTGATTTCTTTTTAATCCTAAATTGGCGATAACGATGGTATTCATGGTTTGGATTGCAATAATAGTTCAGCTGTTTCATCGTAAATGGATGAAATTTGGACACATCAAAGCCCATCTCGCTCACCTCTTCTCTTTTAATAAAATTAAGGAGAAATAGTAAGTCTTCTTTTGTTTGCATCTTTGATGCGATGTCTGCAATTTTATTTCTATCCATTCTATAATAATAAAAGCGGTCTTGACAACTGTCCACTGAAAAATCCTTTTCTTTATTGTAATGACCTTGTCATATGACTATGACTCAAGATACAAGACT